>NZ_JBANAZ010000182.1:0-1536 GCF_059803455.1 Bradyrhizobium sp. UFLA05-108
CTAGCAGGCTGTTGAAAAAGGCGCTCGCCGCCGACCGGCGACCATGATTCATTGGCTCCGACGAGATTCGGAGATGGTGCGTGCGCGGCGGCGACAATCGAACGGGCGAGTTGTTCAGCTACGTTGACCTGGAAGCGCGGGTGCGGCGGGATCATCCGCTACGAGCGATCCGGGCGATTGTGAACGAGGCACTGTCGGCGCTGGAGCGCGAGTTTGCCGCGCTCTATTCGCCGATTGGGCGGCCGTCGATCCCGCCGGAGAAGCTGCTGCGGGCGATGCTGTTGCAGGCGTTTTATTCGATCCGCTCGGAGCGGCTTTTGATGGAGCGGCTGGAATACGATCTGCTGTTCCGCTGGTTCGTGGGAATCGGCGTTGACGACACGGTCTGGGACCATTCGGTGTTCTCGAAGAACCGCGACCGGCTGCTGGAAGGCGACATCGCGGCGAAGTTCCTGGCGGCGGTGCTGGCGCAGCCCAAGGTGACGAAGCTTCTGTCGAGCGATCATTTCTCGGTCGACGGCACGCTGATCGAGGCCTGGGCCTCGATGAAGAGCGTCAAGCTGAAGGGCGGCTCCGGCGAGCCGCCGGTGCAAGGCGGCGGGCGCAATGCCGAAGCGGACTTCCATGGCCAGAAACGCTCGAACAACACCCATGCTTCGACCACCGATCCAGACGCCAGGCTCTACCGCAAGGGCAAAGGCAAGGAGACGAAGCTGTGCTTCATCGGGCACGGGCTGATGGAGAACCGCCACGGCCTGCTGGTCGACGCCTGCCTGACGCAGGCCGACGGGCATGCCGAACGGGTGGCCGCGCTGCACATGATCGAGCCTCGTGCCGACCGACCGACAGCGATCACGCTTGGCGCCGACAAAGCCTACGATGCAGAAGACTTCGTCAACGAACTGCGCTCGATGAACGTGACGCCGCATGTCGCACAGAATACCAGCGGCCGTAGTTCTGCGATTGACGGACGAACGACCCGGCACGGCGGCTATGGCGTCAGTCAGCGCATCCGCAAGCGCATCGAGGAGGCATTCGGCTGGATCAAGACGGTCGCCGGGCAAGAGAAGACCAGCTTCCGTGGCCGTGATCGCGTCGCATGGGCCTTTACCTTCGCTGCCGCCGCCTACAATCTGGTACGGTTGCCCAAGCTGATCGCGGAGACCGGCTGATGGCCAAGGTGCCCGGCTTCGCCAAGGCCTTTGTCGGCCGCTGGCGCATCGTCGAGATGGACGTCTGGGACAGCGACTTCCTCGATCTTGTCGAAGAGGCGCATCTCACCTTCCAGGGCAAGTCCGATGGCGAAATCGCCTTTGGGGCTCTCAACGGCTTCCTGGACGTGCGCTACGGCACCCGCGACGGATCGGCCTGCGCGGAGTTCTCATGGGAAGGGCACGACGAGAATGATCCGACCTGTGGTCGCGGATGGGCGATGATCGGCACTGCGGGCAGGCTCGTCGGCCACTTCTACATCCATAATGGCGACGATTCAGCCTTCGTTTGCGAACGCGGCTGAGTTCTTCAACAGCCTGCTAG
>NZ_JBANAZ010000183.1:0-1530 GCF_059803455.1 Bradyrhizobium sp. UFLA05-108
CGACCGCGGACAAGTGCGGAGCCGCGGCGAGCCATTCCTCGATAATGGGAATGTAGGGGTCGAGCATCGATGGCCGACGTGGCACAGGTTTGCGCCGCACATAGCGGCGCCGATGAATGCCCGCTGCTCACCCTGTTTCCAACCATCGCCGAGCTCTCGGGCAAAGGGCGCCAAGTCGCTTTGCACCGGCGCGACAGTCATCGCTGGCTTTCCAGCTCGCTGATCAACGCGCTCGCCCAGCTCATTTTGAGCGTCCCGCATCTGTGCCAGCAATGCCACCGGATCAAGCGTGCGGTAAATCTCCCGCAGCCGACGTTTGAATGCCTCATTGAGCCTCGGGTGGACCAATGCTCTTTCGTACGGCGTAGCGGGAGGAAGATAGCGCTTGATCACCTTGGCACCTTCGCGGTGCTTCTCCTTCAGCTTAAACGAGGGCTGGAAGAAATTGATGTGCAGCCGTGCCGCCGCAAACAGGCGAGCTAATGAGCGAGCGGCGTCAGTGCCTTCAAACCGCCCGTAGCCCACCAAGCGGCGAACGATAGCTCCGTTCTTTTGTTCAACGAACGCCTGATCGTTCTTCTTGTAGGCCCTGGAACGAGTGATTTCGACATCGTGAGAGCGGCACCACGACACGACCGTGTCGTTCATGAAGGCGCTATCGTTGTCAAAATCGAGCCCGCGAACGGGCCAGGGAAATAGGTTCTGCGCGCGCTCGAGAGCCTCGACCACAAGAGTTGCTTTACGCACGACGAGCGGAAAGCATTCGGTCCACCCCGTTGCGATATCCACCATTGTTAGCGTCTGAATGAACGCGCCGGATACGGACATGCCGCCGTGCGCAACCAGATCCGCTTCGCAGTAACCCGGCGGAGGTGATCCCCAGTCATTGAATGTGCGCACCGGGACTTGCCGCCGTACGGCACTGGAAAAGCCGGCCCGCCGTCGGCGTCCTCCGGCTGCTGCGATCTTAACGTCGCTCAGCAGGCGATCGATCGTCGCCGCGCTCACCTTCAAAACCTGCGACCGCTCATCGGCAGAAAGCTTCAATCTGCCGTGCCGTCCAAGTGCCGGAAGCAAGAACGGGATCATCGCGACGAGCCGCTTACTGCAGAGCCGGTCTGAGGCGTCCCATAGCACAATCAGTGCAACGCGAATGGAAGCCCCGTAGGCCAGGCCCCGTCGCCGCGGCACGGCCGATCCCGATGCCCCGTCCACTGACAGTGCTCGGATCGCGTGCTTGCGATGCCATCCCGTAACGGCGCACAGCTCGTCTAGGATCCGTCCCTTCTCGGGCCGCCCGCTCGCCCGATAACGCTCGGCCAGCGCTGATGTGATCTCGCGCCTTGCGCGCATGCTGATCTTCCCTGCCATAGCCGCCACCGAACTGATTCGGCAGCTCCGCCCCAGACTCGACAGGGAAGTTGTCCGGTAACATTTTTAGTGAGGCAATGCGCCCCTCGGCGTCACGAGGAATTGCCCCCTCCTTGGATAGCCGAGGAGAGAGCGAATGAACGAGGAACGAATCACGGA
>NZ_JBANAZ010000184.1:0-1524 GCF_059803455.1 Bradyrhizobium sp. UFLA05-108
AAACGAGTACGCTCATATGGGTGGAATTGGCTCTGAGCCAAGGTCCCTGAGCGCGGCCTGATGTCTCAGTTGGGTCAAAATGCGAAGAACTCAACTTGAGCAAATCGGGTCCGCTATAACCCGCTGTCCGGACTTCGACGCGGTGTGCGGACACTTCGCTGATGGGCCACTTCCCTCATGCACCGAAGACAAGGACCGCTACGCCCGCGAATGGGATGGTTCGCGGCTCACGACGCGGGTCAGGCCGACGCTAAATCGCCGGCCCGATCCGCTCCCGCATCCTAAGCCGTGTACTCGACCCAAGCCCCATCAACGATCACGTAGTCGGCTGGAAAACAAATATAGGTATCAGTCAGATCGTCATAGACCCAATAGCCGTAGTAGTAGACGTTGGTTTGTGCGAGTTGCATGCTGGCAAGCGTTATGCCGGGAGTCGTCTCAGCAAACTTCTGACGAGACTTCACTTTCTTCACTTGCATTCCAGCGGCAGTAACACCGGTAACCTTGCCGTTATTCACCTCGGCGTAGACATCGACTTTTTTCCCAGTTGTATGGATCTTGTGCTTGCCATTCTTTTTGATGTTTTCGCCGAGGAGGTCCTTTCCATTGAGATGGTGCTTCTCCTTTGCGAAGGCGGTGCGAGACGCGTCGAGCGTTGCAGCTGCGGCGATCATTCCGAGTACGAGACGCCGATCAATCATGAACTTGTTCCCTTTGGACGTGACTCTGTTTTGTCATTTCGACTGAACTCGTGATGAACGGGGCGGCCACAGATAAGCTCCAAAGATCTCCAATTGAGTGCGAGAGCCGAGGTCACCTTCAATCGTTTTGATCGGCCTCGGTCGCGCCGCGTGCTCTTAGTATGAGTCAGCCTCAATGCGCCAAAAGTGCAACGATCCAGAAGCCAATCCCGGCCAGCGCTCCTGTTAGGGCGACCGCGAATAGCCAGCGCTCCCAGCTGAGAATGGTCACGCTCGCAACGCTGATTGCGATCTGAAACAGCGCCAGCGGCAAGAACAGGTTCTGACGGGGCTCGCGCAGCGCTGCACTTTTGGTATCTGCGGCTTCAACCTGCTTCTCCAGTGCCGTAGCCTTGGCCTGCAGCTCCCCAACCGTCAGCGTCACCGTCGTCCGCCGCACCCTGAGCAATTGGGCAAGCGCCTCCTGCGTCAGCGGGTGCACGTCATCGGGAACGCGGTCGTGGAGCTGCAGCAACCACCGCGCTCACCATCTCGCAGGGTCCCTGGCCTTAATGCTTCGGCCGGGACTCGAGTTTGCATCGCCGCTTCACGAACGTCTCGCTCGCGGGTCCTCTTATCTTGCCGGGCACGGCTGACCGCTCGGTAGCACGCATCCCTTCTCGCCAGGCTTTGCAGCGCCAGGCGGCGGTGCCGGCTTCGCAGCAGGAGGCGGTGGCGGAGGCGGCGGTGCCGGTCGCGCAACAGGAGGTGGTGGCGGAGGCGGCGGTGCCGGCCGCGCAGCAGGAGGCGGTGGCGGAGGCGGCGGTGCCGGTCGCGCAGTAGG
>NZ_JBANAZ010000185.1:0-1519 GCF_059803455.1 Bradyrhizobium sp. UFLA05-108
GCACCGGGACTTGCCGCCGTACGGCACTGGAAAAGCCGGCCCGCCGTCGGCGTCCTCCGGCTGCTGCGATCTTAACGAGCAGCGCGCAGCCTCACTTCTCTCCGAGTCGCTTGGCTGGCCGTCGGGATGCAAGCATTTCATGAGCTTGCCATAAGTCGGGAACGTCATGAAGCCCTTCCGGCGACTTTCTCCCTCATACCATTTAGTCATTTCTTGCAGCGCGAGCCGCAGGTTGCGGTTCGTCCTCTTGAGGCGGGCCACCTCGCCGCGATCAATCGGCGCCGGTGCAGGCTTGGCCGCCATGGCGTTGGTCGCTGCATGCCGTTTATGCTCATCAGCAAGCGCAATCTTCAATGTCGCGTTCTCTTGCTGAAGGGTGGCAATCTCGATTGCCCTTCGCGCCTCGGCCAATTGCTTGGATTGTTCGGCGACGACGTTGCGCAGTCGTTCGATTTCCTCCTTCCGTTTGGTGCGCCATCGCGCCTGTCGCTCGGGATTGTCGAGACCCATGACGATCTCCCTCCGTTACGGGCTATGATGCGGCGCGAGCGTCAATTGAAAACCTCCCTAGGCGCCCCGCCGATCGGCGACTGGCCTCGACACCTTGCACGCTAGCGCTCGCTTGATCGCGGCGCGGTCGGGACCTCAGAGGTGTCAAGACGCGCGCGCGGGTGACGCGTCAGGAGCTAGAGCGTGTGCTGGTGGACCAACCGCTGAACGATCCTGCCGAGCGCGGCCGCAGCATGACGCCGCTGCTAACGGCCATAGCCATATTCATGTGGTAACTTGCCGGGGCATGATGGGACGATGCTTTAGCGATGCGCAGTCGCGTGATCATCGCAGCCGATTATCGGGATGTATTTGGCGAATGTTCGTGCGAGCTTCCTTCCGGCAGCGCTCATCCAGCTCTTCAACGGTGCGGATTTGCTCTGCGCGACGCGCCAGCTTTTCATAGTTTTCAGCCGTTTTGCGCAGCGCGGCTCTGGTTTGTTGGAATTGGCAATTGTCCGCCTTGGTGTGGAACTCTTCCGCTCGCGTCCACCAGTACTTTGGCGGGTGCAAGCGCTCAATAACCATGAACCCCTCCACGCAACCATCCCAGCACGCTCACAAAGGTAAGTAACGTTTGCGCGTTTGCCAAGTTCACCCGATGCCCTTCCCCAAGGGCAGTTGGCCCCAGCTCGCCCAAAGCCCCCTTACGAGCTGCGGTCCCTTTTTATCTGATTGGCACAACGTGCGACATTTATTAACGTATTTAATAGATCTAAGAAAAACATAAGGATATAATCGCTGACATAATGCTATGACGATACACTCGCTTAAGTTGTCGCCCCCGGAGCCGCGCAGGGAGAAGAACGATGAAGATCGCCCAACGCGTTTTAACCGCCGCAGCTTTCGTTCTCACTTTGGCGTTGTCCGCGCCACCAGCATCCGCCTGCAATGGCAACGGAAACTGTGAGAACGCTCCCGGCCACCTCAAAAAAGGCGGTGATGCGCACGGAGCCCCCGGGCCTATTGC
>NZ_JBANAZ010000186.1:0-1391 GCF_059803455.1 Bradyrhizobium sp. UFLA05-108
GTTGCTCAGGGATATTGGCAGGCTGAAACGCTGACTCGAGAACGCTTCATTTATCATCCAACCTATGGTATCGAGTTCCTCGGCCGAAGAGATGCCCAGGTCAAGCTTAACGGTTATCGCGTGGAGCTGGAGGATATCGAGAATAACTTGAGCCAATTACCTGGGATCCGGCAGACGATCGTGCGGCTCAGCGAGGGTGACCTCATGGCTTACGTTGTTCCCGAGGCGCAACAGCCGGTGCCGCTCTATTTTGCTAACCGCGACGCATTCGTGCTTTCGCTGCCGGCGTTACGTCAAGATCTGCAACCTTCGCGAGCGATACCCTATCCGTTGGATGAAGCGGTTTACCGTGCCCGCAAGAGCACTCGCCAGTTTACCGCGGAGGCGTTATCCGCCGAAACCATCAGCAGTCTGTACGAAGCGCTGCCGGGGTGGTTGACGCAACAGATGGCGCAAGAGGGAAGCGCGCTGCCGCCTGCGTCTTTGGCCGGGCTGTTGGCCGTATGCGCCGCTTTCCGTTCGCCGCAGCGCGCGTTGCCAAAATATCGCTATCCTTCGGCCAGCAGCCTCTATGCGGTGCAAGTGTATCTCGGGCTCCCGGCGGCGATGGGAGAATATGCCGCGGGTTATTACTACTACCATCCGCTGGAACAGCATTTGTACCAGGCAGAAGCGTCGGGAGAACACACCGGGCCTTATCTGGACTTGGTGGTTCGGTGGGAAACCATCACCGCGTTATATGCCGAGCGCGCATTCGCTTTGGCGCAGATAGAAGTCGGCCACATGTTGGCCTTGCTGACTGAGCATCTCCAGTCTTTGGGCGTCGCTTATTACGTCAAGCCCGCTGACGCCGTTTCACCTGACGAGGGGGCATTAGCGTGTCGGATCCACCTCGGCGTTTGCGCCGTCACTTCACCACCGCAAGTCAGCGTCGATTTCAGCGTGATGGAAAACGAGGGGGGAACCTATGTCGCTCGCGCGTCAGGGCGACACTATTGCCTCGGTGAGACCTCCGTGCTGGCCGAATCATCAGACGTGTACGGGGTGTTGCAGTCGTCTCAGGTGTTGTTGCAGGTCCATGGCGCTAAGAACGCGTGCCATTATCAGGCCAGTGGCTGGATGATGCAGCGATTTGGCGCGCTCGCCGCCCAGCGGCGAATTGGCGGCTGCATTCTTGGCGTCACGCCGGCCGAGGACACGTTGTGCAGCATGGCGATAGGGTATGCGCGGGCCGAGGATGAACCGGTCTTTGACGTTCCTGCGCTCACTGTCTCGATGACCCAGGCGATCAGACGGCATTTGGCGCGTCGTTTGCCGGACTATATGTTGCCGCATCACGTTACTTTGATCCCGGAAATCCCCTTGTCTAACAACGGTAAGGTCGATACATC
>NZ_JBANAZ010000187.1:0-1410 GCF_059803455.1 Bradyrhizobium sp. UFLA05-108
GCCCATTTATACGCCCCATCCCCCTCCCCTCATGGTTCCTCTTCGCCACACTCATTTCTAACAGCTAAACCGAGTTCACCACCCTGCTTTTTTGGCCTGGTCGAAGGCGCTGGTGACCGTTAACGTGTTGACGGCAACGGAGCAACAGCAGCTGGAGCAGGCGCTGAATGCCTTGCTGGCGGAAGTCCAGGCCGATCCTTTGGCGATCGTCCAAAGCGATGCCGAAGACATCCACAGCTGGGTGGAGCAGAAGCTGATCGAGAAGGTCGGTGACTTGGGCAAGAAGCTGCACACCGGCCGCAGTCGCAACGATCAGGTCGCGACCGATCTGAAGCTGTGGTGCAAACAGCAGATCGGCGATCTGCATCAGGCGATCGTCCAGCTGCAGCAGGCGCTGGTGGAGACCGCCGAAGCCAATCAGGATGCGGTGATGCCGGGGTATACCCACCTGCAACGCGCCCAGCCGGTGACTTTCGCGCACTGGTGCCTGGCCTATGTCGAGATGCTGGCGCGCGATGAGAGCCGACTGCAGGATACCCTGAAACGGCTGGACGTCAGCCCGTTGGGCAGCGGCGCGCTGGCCGGCACTGCGTATCCTATCGATCGCGAGCAACTGGCCGGCTGGCTGGGCTTCGCCTCGGCGACCCGCAACAGCCTGGACAGCGTATCCGATCGCGATCACGTGCTGGAGCTGCTGTCCAACGCCGCCATCAGCATGGTGCACCTGTCGCGCTTCGCCGAAGATCTGATCTTCTTCAACAGCGGCGAGGCGGCGTTTGTCGAGCTGTCTGACCGCGTGACCTCCGGCTCTTCGCTGATGCCGCAGAAGAAAAACCCGGACGCGCTGGAGCTGATCCGCGGCAAGTGCGGCCGCGTACAGGGCGCGCTGACCGGCATGATGATGACGCTGAAAGGCCTTCCGCTGGCGTACAACAAAGACATGCAGGAAGACAAAGAAGGGCTGTTCGACGCGCTCGACACCTGGATGGACTGCCTGCAGATGGCGGCGCTGGTGCTGGACGGCATTCAGGTGAAGCGCCCGCGCTGTCAGGAAGCGGCGGAGCAGGGCTATGCCAACGCCACCGAGCTGGCGGATTACCTGGTCGCCAAGGGCGTGCCGTTCCGCGAAGCGCACCATATCGTCGGTGAGGTGGTGGTAGAGGCGATTCGCCAGGGCAAACCGCTGGAAGCGCTGCCGCTGGCGGATTTGCAGCAGTTTAGCGCGACGATTGGCGACGACGTCTATCCGATCCTGGCGTTGCAATCTTGCCTGGACAAACGTGCGGCCAAAGGCGGCGTCGCGCCGCAGCAGGTGGCCGCGGCAATCGCCGCAGCGAAACAGCGTTTAGCTTGAGGACGATAAGGGCGGCCTGGTGCCGCCCTTGCACCTCTACCCCGCCAGGCGTGCGC
>NZ_JBANAZ010000188.1:0-1454 GCF_059803455.1 Bradyrhizobium sp. UFLA05-108
CACGCAGGCTGCGGCGCTCTGCGGCATGACGCAGTGTGCCGCCAGGCAGGCCATCGCTCAACTGGAGCAGAGGCTGAGCACCCGGCTTTTGGTGCGCCCGCCACGCAATGTCGTCCTGACCCAAAGCGGCCTGCAGATCGTCGCCCATGCCCGCACGATGTTGGAAGGACTGCGGGCCATTCAACAATGCGCGCAGCAAGCCGGTAACGCGCACGCGGGCAAAATACGCCTGGCCAGTTTCCCGTCGGCATTTAGCACGCTGTTGCCGCCGCTGCTGCGCAAGTTTCGCCGTCTGTATCCCGACATTGAGCTGATTACGCTCGAGGGCACCGACCACGAAGTGGAGAGCTGGTTAACATCGGCAACGGCAGACATCGGCGTGGTGCTCAATCCGGCACCGGAGCGGCTGTGTTTCCCTTTGGGGGAAGACACCTGGTTAGCGGTCGTGCCCAGCGCGCACCCGCTGGCGCGAGCGCGGCGGCCGGTGGCGCTGGATGCCCTGTTCCGGCTGCCTTTCATCCTGGCGACCGGCGGATGTGATGTGAATGCGCAAAGTTTAGCGCAGCAGTCGGGCCTGGCGCTGGCCGATATCCGCGCCACCGTCAGCGATTGGCAAACGGCGTTGACGCTGGTCAGAGAAGGCACGGGCGTTGCGCTGATGCCCGCGTCGGTGATCCCGCCCGATGCGCTCGGAGTTTGCGCTCTGCCGCTCGTTGCGCCGGTTTATCGTCGTTTCGGCCTGGCCTGCTCATCCGAGGCGGCGGCCCTACCGCCCGTCCAAACCCTGCTGAATTATCTGCGCGAACAGGAGCAAACCCTGGCCAGTCGCTGAGCTAATAGCGGCTTTCTGAAATTTCCATTTTCCCGCCGGCATCCGCGTCGGCATGCTGTGGCAAGCGCTCTCATTGACCCACAAGGAAATAGCATGAAGCTGTATTTTGCTCCCGATGCCTGCTCGCTGGCCCCACATATCGTCCTGCGGGAATTAGCGATCCCTTTCACCCTGGTCAGGGTAAACAATCGCAGCAAGCGCTGCGCCGACGGTGAGGATTTCTATCGCATCAACCCAAAAGGTTACGTCGCCGCCCTGCAGCTGGACGACTGCAACGTGATCACCGAAGGCCCCGCCATCGTTCAATACCTCGCCGACCAGCGCCCAGAGAGCCGGCTGGCACCGCCACCGACGGCCTTTGAGCGGGTAAGGCTGCAGGAATGGCTTAATTTCATCACCAGCGAGATCCATGCCGGTGCCGCCCCCTTGTTCAATGATGCCCTGCCCGAAGATGCCAAGGCGTTGCTGCGCGACAAGTTGAGACGGCGATTGGGTTATCTCGCGCAAGCGTTGGCACAACAAACTTACCTATTGGGAACGTATTTCAGCGTCGCTGACGCTTATCTGTTTACCGTGTTGCGCTGGATGGCGCGCTTCGAGATTTCGCTGAGCGAGTGGCCAC
>NZ_JBANAZ010000189.1:0-1386 GCF_059803455.1 Bradyrhizobium sp. UFLA05-108
ACACTCAAGCGATTGCGTTTTCCACCGAACTTGTTCGCCGGTTCGTGTCAAGAAACAGCGTCAAACGCTATCTTTTTAGCAGCAGCAGCGAATGGTTGGCCAGCGTCAGACCGACGAACAGCAGCCGCGAACGCTCGCCACCGCTCAGCGAACGGATCTGCTGATGGTGGCGCAGGTAAGGAAAACCGGCGCCGATCAGCGCCATTTTCCGCTGTTCCTCGGTCAGCGGTGCAAACTGCGCCAACGCGTCGCTCAACGTGTCTTCATCGCGCAGCTGTTGCAGGCTCTGATCGTAATAGCCGATGCGCACGCGCGGATGGAACAGCGCCGGGCGCTCCGTTTGTTGCTGATACTCACGCCACAACAGGCGCAGCAGCGACGATTTACCGCAGCCGTTGCGCCCGACGATGGCGATGCGATCGCCGCTTTTCACGCGCAGATGTTCGAGGCTGAACAGCACCGGCGCATCCGGCGCCGGGCGCACCGCCCAGTGCGGCAGCGCCAGCAGGCGATCGGCATCCAGCGCTTCTCCCTGCAGCCGCAACCGCCACGGGCTGCCGGCGGTCAGGGTGGTCTGTTCTTCCTTCAACCGATCGACGCGCTTCTCCATTTGCTTGGCCTTGCGCGCCAGATCTTCGTTGTCGTAGACCTTGCCCCAGGTCGCCAGGCGTTTGGCGCTTTTTTCCACCCGGTCTATCTCTTTCTGCTCGGCGTAGCGCCGCTGTTCGTCCGCGGCGTCCTGTTCCGCCAGCGCGGTGCGCGCCGCAGAGCAGGGCAAACGGAAGAACTGCAGCGTTTTGTCGCGCAGGATCCAGGTGCAGTTAGTCACCTGATCGAGCAGGTAGCGATCGTGCGACACCAGCACGAAGCTGCCGGCCCAGCTGCGCAAGAACTGTTCCAGCCACAGCAGCGTGGGCAGGTCCAGGTGGTTGCTGGGTTCGTCGAGCAACAGCAGATCGGGTTGGCGGATCAACGCGCGCGCCAACAGCAGCCGCGTATGCTGGCCGCCGCTGAGGGTGCCGGCGGTCAACGTCCAGCTCGCCGGTTCAAACCCCAGCTCGGCCAGTAACGCTTCACAGCGCCAGCGTTCACTGAGGTGTTGGCCCGCAGGCAGCCGCGCCAGCACCGCATCCAGCAGGGTGCAGGCGTGCAGCTCCGGCGGCAGGTGCTGCTCGATGCGCGCCATCAGACATTGGTGTGACAATGTCACTGAACCGGTGTGCGCAGGTAGGTCGCCGCTGAGAATTTGCAGCAGGGTGCTTTTGCCGCAGCCGTTATCGCCGATCAAACCGATGCGATCGCCTTTTTTCAGGCTGAAGGATATCTCGCTCAGCAGGACGCCGAAAGTGTTGTCGTAACCGACAGATTGTGCAGACAGTCATGTGC
>NZ_JBANAZ010000018.1:0-132080 GCF_059803455.1 Bradyrhizobium sp. UFLA05-108
TCGCCTGCGACGATGTCCGTGCTGTACTGCTCTCATCCAAAGACGTACCGTGCGGATGATTTTATGACACAGTAAGATTAGTAGACGCGGCCTTGTCATCGATGGACGCGGCCCGGTGACGTCTGATCCCCCTGCTGCCAATATGGGTTGGCGTAGCACGTAGCCGAGAGTCCCGACGCCGTCGCCCTGCATTGGTCCAATGATGTATAACCGCAGTAGATGGAGGTGGCACCGCTCTGCCCCCACTTCTGGAGGCAAACTGGGTAATTGGAGTCGTAGCGTTGAGCCGTGACCGGGGTGACGGCCAGGAACGTCGTGACCACGAGGATTGTCCAACGAAGCATGCGCATCGCAACCTCGTTCAAACCAGCGCTATTGAACAGGGCGCCGCTGACCCGCGCAAGATGCATTTCACCGCACTTCTGCTTCCTGGGAACAGCGGGGCCATCGCCTAAAACGCCATGAGATTAGGATGAATCGTCATCCGCTCCACACTTTTCCTGATCATGCTCCAGCAAATTTGTACGCCTACAGTGCGGACGACGGAAAACGGACCTGGATCGTCAGCCCCGGCGCGTTGTCATGGAGTACGATCTCAGCACCGTGCAGCCGCACGATCGCGGCGACGAGGCTCAAGCCTAGGCCGTTGCCTGGCGTGTAGCGACTCTGCTCGAGTCTGTAAAAGCGCTTGAATACGTGGTCCCGCTGATCTTTCGGGATGCCGGGCCCGTCGTCCTCGATCGAGATCAGCGCGCCACCGTCGCTGGACTTGCAGATCACGGTCACCTGCCCGTTCGCGCGGCCATGCTTGATCGCATTGTCGACGAGGTTGGCGATGGCGTCGAACAGCAGGTCGCGGTCGCCGGTGACCCTGACCTCGCGGTCGCCCGTCAAATTGAGACGGGTTGCCACCTGCTCGGCGGCGGCATCGTAGAGCTCGACGACTTCGCCGGCGATCTCCACGAGGTTCAGCTCGCGGAACGCGCCCTTGCGCGCGCGGGTCTCGATCTCGGATATCCGCGTGATGGAGGCGAACATTCCGAGCACGGCATCGAGGTCGGCGATGGTATCGCCGATCAGCGCAGCGTCGGCTTCGCTGTTGCGCGGGGCATGATAGGCCTTTTCCAGCCGGCCGCGCATGCGCGTCAGCGGCGTGCGCAGATCGTGCGCGACGTTGTCGCTGACCTGCTTGACCTCGCCCATCAGGGTCTCGATGCGGTCGAGCATCTGGTTGAGGTTTTCAGCGACGCTGTCCCATTCGTCGTGGCTGCCGCGCAAGGGAATGCGCTGGTCAAGGCCCGAGAGCATGATGGCGCGGCTGGTGGCGTTGATCTGCTCGATGCGGCCGACCGTACGCCGCGTCACCAGTACCGCGGCGACCGCGGCGAGCACCAGCAGCAGCAGGGCGACCGCGATCATGGCAAGCTCGATCATTCCGGTGAAGCCGTCGTGATCGCCGACATCGCCGACCCGGCTCTGCACATAGGCGAGCGTCCCATAGTAGACATAGGCGATGATCGCCGCGACGATCAGGCCGAAGACCGCGATCGCGATCAGCGCCAGGCGGAACGTCGATGATTTGAGCGTGTTAGCGAGGAGCACGGAGGCAATATCCGATGCCGCGGATGGTGTGGATCAGCGGATAGGCCTGGCTGTCGTCGACCTTGCGGCGGACACGGCCGACATAGACGTCGATGATGTTTGTGGAGGGATCGAAATGCAGGTCCCAGACGTGCTGGAGCAGCATCGCGCGGGAGACGACGCGGCCCTCGTTGCGGACGAGATATTCGAGCAGCTGGAATTCACGTGGCAGCAATGGGATCTTCTTGCCGCGGCGGCTGGCGCTGCGGGAGATCAGGTCAACCGCGAGATCGCCGACGCGCAAGATCGTCTCCTTGGCGATCGTCTCGCTGCGGCGGCCGAGCGCTTCGAGGCGCGCGAGCAACTCGACGAAGGAGAACGGCTTGACGAGATAGTCGTCACCGCCGGCGCGCAGGCCCCGCACGCGGTCGTCGACCTCGCCGAGCGCGGAGATGATCAGGAAAGGCGACGCGATACCGTCATCGCGCAGCTGGCGCATCACCGTGATGCCGTCGATGTCGGGCAGCATGCGATCGATGGTGATCACGGCATAGTCGCGCTCGCTGCCGCGGCTGATCGCCTCGCGGCCGGTCGCGGCGAGATCGACCTCGTAGCCGCTGGTCGTCAGCTCTTCTGCGAGCTGGCCTGCGGTCTCCAGGTCGTCCTCGACGACGAGAATGCGGCGGTGACCTCCGCTCATGGCTCAACCCGTGGCTCAACTTCTTGCGACGATCGCCACCAGACTATCCCGTTCCGGGGCAGGGCGGAACTGCCCGGCGGCGATCGCGACAACGGTGCGGTTACGCGATGCTAGTACCAATCGTCCCCGCACACATTGACCCACTGCCAGCCCCAGGGCGTCCAGCTCTGCCGCCAGCAGCCACCGTAAAAGCCAGCATAGACGAAAGGCGCGCCGAAGAAGGCGAAGCGACGATGGTGCCGGAAGAAGAAGGCGTGGCGGCCGATGAAGGGCCTGCCGTGCCAGCCGGCACCGGCGAAGCGCGGCCCGACGAAGGCAGCGCGGGCGGCCATTGGGTTGCCTGCAAAGCGCGATGCGAAGGCCGCACGGCCTGCAATCGGTGCGCCGGCAAAGCGCGCGCCACCAAAACTCGCGCCAGCGAAGCGCGCGCCGCCCATGCCGCCAAAATGAGCGCCGCCCATACCGCCGCCCATGCCACCACCACGAAAGCCACCGCCGCCCATGCCGCCACCACCCATATGGCCGCCACCGCCGCCGAAGCCGCCGCCATGCCCGCCGCCGCCACCGCGTTGTGCGAGGACGGGCGACGCAACCGCCAGCGTCGCGGCGACTGCCGCTGCGACGAGGCCTGTGAGAAGCCTGTTGTTCATCGGAAAACCTCCTTGCAGTGCGGCGACATGCCTCGCCGCCCGAGGAGGCTCAGGAGATGAGAATAGACGGGCTCCTTCAACTTACAAATGCGCCAGATTCTAACGCAGAAGTTAATTTGCGCGGCTCGCCTTACGCCGGTTTGCCGCGGCCACTCTTTTCAGCGGCGCGACGCAGCGCTTCGGCGAGCGCGCCGCCGCCGGAGGATTCCTGCTTGCGCGGCGCCGAGGAGGTCATGCGGCCGGAGTTGCGCGAATTGTCGCGCTGCATGCCGGGCGCGTCCTTCGTGGCTCCGACTTCGTCGTCGAGGCGCAGCGTCAGCGAGATGCGCTTGCGGGCGACCTCGAAGTCCAGCACCTTCACCTTGACGATGTCGCCCGGCTTCACCACCTCGCGCGGATCCTTGATGAAATTCTTGGACATTGCCGAGATGTGCACGAGGCCGTCCTGGTGCACGCCGATATCGACGAAGGCGCCGAAGGCGGCGACGTTGGTGACCGTGCCCTCGAGGATCATGCCCTTCTTGAGGTCCTTGATCTCCTCGACGCCTTCCTTGAACACCGCCGCCTTGAACGCCGGACGCGGGTCGCGGCCGGGTTTTTCAAGTTCGCGCAGGATGTCGGTGACGGTCGGCAGACCGAAGGTTTCGTCGACATAGTCCTTCGGCTTCAGTGTACGGACAACGTCGCTGTTGCCGATCAGCGCCTTGATGTCGCTCTTGGTGGCGCCGAGGATTCTGCGTACCACTGGATAGGCTTCCGGATGCACGCCGGAAGCATCGAGCGGATCCTCGCCGCCGAGGATGCGCAGGAAGCCCGCGCATTGCTCGAACGCCTTGGGTCCCAGCCGTGGCACGTCCTTGAGCGCCTTGCGCGACTTGAACGGACCGTTGGCGTCGCGATGCTGCACGATGCTTGTGGCAAGGCCCGCACCGACGCCCGACACGCGCGCGAGCAGCGGCGCGGAGGCGGTGTTGACGTCGACACCGACGGCGTTCACGCAGTCCTCGACCACGGCATCGAGCGACTTGGCGAGCTTGGCCTGGCCGAGATCGTGCTGGTACTGGCCGACGCCGATCGCCTTGGGCTCGATCTTGACGAGCTCAGCGAGCGGATCCTGGAGGCGCCGGGCGATCGAGACCGCACCGCGCAAGGTAACGTCCAGGCCCGGCAATTCCTGCGAGGCGAAGGCCGAGGCCGAATAGACCGACGCGCCGGCTTCCGACACCACGATCTTGGTCATCTTCAGCTCGGCCAGGCCCTTGACGAGCTCGGTCGCGAGCTTGTCGGTCTCGCGCGAGGCGGTGCCGTTGCCGATGGCAATCAGCTCGACGCGATGCTTCAGCGCGAGCCGGCCGAGGGTCGCAAGCGACTCGTTCCACTGCCGCTGCGGCTCGTGCGGATAGATTGCGGTGGTGTCGACCACCTTGCCGGTCGCATCGATCACCGCGACCTTGACGCCGGTGCGGTAGCCGGGATCCAGTCCCATGGTGACGCGAGTGCCGGCGGGCGCGGCCAGCAGGAGATCGCGCAGATTGGAGGCGAACACGCGCACGGCCTCGGTCTCGGCCGCGTTCCACAGCCGCATGCGCAGATCGATATTCAGATGCACCTGGATCTTGGTACGCCAGGCCCAGCGTACTGTGTCGATCAGCCAGCGGTCGCCCGCGCGCTTGAGGTCGGCAATGCCGAACCGTTTCATGATCCTCAATTCATAGGCGCTCGGCACGCCCGCCGGCGGCACTTCGGCCTCGGCCTGGATCTGGAGATCGAGGATCTCCTCCTTCTCGCCGCGGAACATCGCGAGGATGCGATGCGACGGGAGTTTTGTCAGTGGCTCGGAGAACTCAAAGTAGTCGGCGAATTTCTCGCCCTCGGTCTTCTTGCCGTCGCGCACCTTGGAGGCCATCCGCGCATTGGTCCACATCTCCTCGCGCAAGCTCCCGATCAAATCGGCGTCCTCGTCGAAGCGCTCGACCAGGATGGCGCGGGCGCCATCGAGCGCGGCAGCAGCATCAGCGACGCCCTTCTCCGCGTTGACGAACGTTTCCGCCACCAGCTTCGGATCGTTGGTGGGCTCCGCCATCAACTGGTCGGCGAGTGGCTCGAGGCCGGCCTCCTTGGCAATCTCCGCCTTGGTGCGGCGCTTGGGCTTGAACGGCAGGTAGATGTCCTCCAGGCGCGCCTTGCTGTCGGCGGCCATGATGGTGGCCTCCAGCGTCGCGTCGAGCTTGCCCTGCTCGCGGATCGATTCGAGGATCGCCTTGCGGCGGTCTTCGAGCTCGCGCAGGTAGACAAGGCGCTCTTCCAGCGTGCGGAGCTGCGCGTCATCGAGCGCACCGGTGGCTTCCTTGCGGTAGCGAGCGATGAAGGGAACCGTGGCGCCACCGTCGAGCAGCTCCACCGCCGCCTGAACCTGCTCCTCCCGGGCCCCGAGCTCCTGCGCAATCTTCTGGTTGATGTTTGCCACGCCAGTTTCCTCTAATCAAAGCACGCGACGCGAACCGAACCGACGGCCCGCGGGACGCCGCTTATGGACCATCCCGACTTGATTCATCAAGGTACGACACCGAACAGTCGACAAGGGATTTTTTTGTTGCGCTGATGCGATCTCGCCACATTCGGCTGGTTGCCGCGGCTGGCGCGCCCTTCATTGCGAGCGTGGGCGCCGACGCTCCAGACTATCGAGATTCCGAAGCTCTACAAACCAAGCCATTTGCGCCGCGGAGCACTTGTAGCCCGGACGGAGCGAAGCGAAATCCGGGCCACCCGATTTGCCCGGTCGTCAACGCTTACGGCGCGACTCGTCGAGGGTCTTCAATCTCAGGATTTAGTCACGCGCGCGTGCCGCCAGGACCGCCGCAAAATCTCCGGATTCGGCGGCGCAGCCATGCGGGTCCTGTCGATTGACACACCCTCTCGCGAAACTATGTTCGCCGCCGAACGAGAGGATTGAATCGCCATGACCTTGCCGATGAGCTGGAATGAATGGGCGCAACACGATGGCGTAGCGCTGGCCGCATGCGTCAAGAAGGGCGACCTCACGCCTGCCGAATTGGCGCGCCAGGCCGCGGCCGCGGTGGCGAAGGTCGATACCGCGCTGTCCGGCGTGGTCGAGCTGTTCGACGACGTGATCGCGGATCCCGCCAAGGACGGCGCCAACCTCACCGGCCCGTTCGCCGGCCTGCCCTTCCTGATGAAGGATCTCGGGCCCACCATGAAAGGCCGCTTGCAGGAAATGGGCTCGCTGCTGATGCGCGGCAATCGCGCAGGCGCCGACACCTTCCTGACCTCGAAATTCCGCCAGGCCGGATTGAACCTGATCGGACGCACCACGACGCCGGAGTTCGGGGTATGCAGCTCCGCCGACAACCCGGCCGTCTATGTCACGCGCAACCCCTGGAACACCGACTACACCACCTGCGGCTCGTCGGCAGGCAGCGCCGCATCGGTCGCCGCCGGCATCGTGCCGATTGCGCATGCGACCGACGGCGGTGGCTCGATCCGCATTCCTGCAGGGGTCAACGGCAATATCGGGCTGAAGGTGTCACGCGGCGTGTTCTCGCTCGCGCCGCACATGTCCGATCTCACCGGCCTCGTTTCGATCCAGGGCTGCCAGTCGCGCAGCGTGCGCGACACCGCGGCCTTCGTCGATCATGCCCGGGGACCTGCGCCCGGCGAGTTCATGCCGTTCTGGACCACGGCGCAGCCCTATACCGATATGATCAAGCGCGATCCGGGCAAGCTCCGCATCGCGCTGTCGCATCAATGGGGCGATTATCGCGCGACGCCGCACATCGCAGCCGAACTGGAGAAAGTCGGCCGCTTCCTCGAAGGCCTCGGCCATCACGTCGACTTTGCCCTGCCCGAGCTCGATTTTCGCGCCGCTTTCGACGCGCAGACGACCTGCTACATCTCCAACTTCGCCGTCGTGATCTCCAACATGCTCGCCGCGCGCGGGCTGGAGCGGCCGCCGGAGGATCTGATCGAGCCGATGAACATCCGGATCTGGGAGGCGGGCCGGCACACGAGCTTTGCCGAGCGGGCAAAAATGCAGGCGGTGTTCAACACGACATCGCGCGGCTTCGGCGGCTTCTTCGAGCAGTGGGACGTCATCCTGACGCCGATCACCGCGCTTCCGACGCCGAAGGTCGGCACCAAGGAGTATCTCACGATCTCCGACAATCCGGATGTGCTGGACTGGTTCGGCAATCTCTGGCGCAATTTTGCCTTCACGCCGCTGGCGAACCTCTGCGGCATGCCGGCGATCTCGCTGCCACTCGCCGAGAACGAGCACGGCCTGCCGCTCGGCATCCAGGCCATCGCCAAGCAGGCCAATGACGGCCTGCTGCTTCAACTCGCCGCGCAGATCGAGCGCGCCATCGACGGCAAGTGGAATGCCGGCAAGAAGCCGAAGGTGCACGTGACGAAGGGATGAGCGCGCGACTGCTTGACCTGCGTAGGGTGGATCAGCCGAAGGCGTAATCCACCATTTACGGGGCACAGAAGTGGTAGGTTACGCCCGTCGGACTGCGCTTCGCGCAGCCGCGGGGCTAACCCACCCTACGAAGCGATCAATTCTTCATGGCCGGAATCGTCTCCATCGGCTGCTGCTGGCCCTGCTGCATCATGGCGAGCGCCTTGTCGAGCGCTTCGCGCAGGGCGATGGCGGCGGCAGGACTGCAGCGGATGTGTCCGGTCTGGATCACGTCGACCCGGACGCCCGGACCCACCGGCATCAAAAGGTTCGCGGCGAGCTCGATCTGGATCGCGCCGTTGTGATGGCCGAAGCAGGACACGCCGTCGAAATAGATGAACGGCGCCCGCTCGGCGCTTCCTGTCGAAATCGTCACGCCCCCTGAACTGGTCGCCGGCGCGTCGGGGTCTGCCATGGGGTTCCTCGTCGTTCTCAAAACAGATGATCCCGCAGCATCGTTGCTTCGTCCTCGCCTGTCGAGCCCCGAATGAAGCAGGAGATTTTTGCGCGAGCCGCGACAACGGTCTAAAATATGGTCATGTCCAGATCGCAAAACACGACTCTTCCGTTCGACGTGCTCGCCGAGGCCATTAGGGGACGCCGCTCCGATTATGGCTATATCAGCGGGCTCAGGCTCGACCGCGCAGCACCTGGTGAAGCCTGGTCGAGCCTGCCGTACCGCCCAGTCTTCGTCGGCGATACCGAAACCGGCGTGCTGCATGGCGGCGTGGTCACAGCGATGCTGGACGAGTGCTGCGGCATGGCGGTGCAACTCGCGCTCGACGGCACGCACGCGATCGCGACGCTGGATCTGCGCATCGACTATCAGAAGCCGGCCACGCCCGGCCTCGACATCCGAGCGCATTCGATCTGCTATCGCACAACGCGCTCGATCGCCTTCGTGCGCGCGACGGCCTACCAAGAGTCGGAGGACGACCCTGTTGCAACCGCGACCGCCTGCTTCATGATCGGCGCCAACCGCACCAACATGCTGGCCGAGCGCGCGACGGACCAGCGCAGCATCCCGACGCTGGACGCACCGGAGGATCCGGCCGGCCCCTTCGCCAATAGCCCCTTCGCGCGCTGCCTCGGCATCCGCTTCCAGGATAACGGCACGCTGATGATGCCGTTCTCGCCGAAGATCATCGGCAACCCGATCCTGCCCGCGATCCATGGCGGCATGACCGGCGCATTCCTGGAGACCACGGCAATCGTCGGCGTGACACGCGAGCTCGGCATCTCCAGGCCGCCCAAGCCGATCGGACTCACGATCAACTATTTGCGCTCCGGCCGCGCGCTCGACAGCTTTGCCAACGTCTCGATCGTCAAGCAGGGCCGGCGCATCGTCGCGTTCGAGGCAAGGGCATGGCAGGACGACCCGGACAAGCCGATCGCGTCCGCCTTCGGTCATTTCATGCTGCGGCCGACGCCTGGAAGCGAGGAAGAATAGGCGCATTGGGGGCTTGACGGCCGGCGCAAGCGCCACAACGATAACGCGGCTTCCACCAGAGGAACCGCAGTGCGGCATCCGATCGACATCATCGCCATGTTCGCCGCCATATGGCTGTTGGCGTCGATGGTGCTGGACGCGCTGACGCCGAAAGAGCTGACCGCGGTCATGATCGGCGTCGCAATCGGACCCGCTGTGATCATCACCGCGATCTTCTATTACCTGCGTTTTCCGCGAACCGACTTTGCCGTGCTATTCGCCGCGCTGTGGCTGATCTCGGACATCGCCATCGAGTTCATCTCGCCGAAGCCGCTGCCAAACTTCCTGATCATCCTCGGCTTCGTGCCTGCGCTGCTGGTCGGCGCGGTGCTGCACTGGCAGCGCTTTGCGCGCCGCCATGAGCGGCTGGTGTGGCCCTCGGCAAGACGAAGCTGACGCTCCGCTCTCACGCGTCCTGAATTGCGAGATCGTAGGCCGCAATTGTCGCCTTGGCGCGCGCGGCGACATCGGCCGCGGTCATGCCCGGCTTGTAGAGGCTGCTGCCGAGGCCGAAGGCGCGCACGCCGCTTTTGACATATTCGGCAAAATTCTGCTCGGAGACCCCACCGACAGCAGCGATCATTGCGCTTGCCGGCAACACGGCGCGGATCGCGGCAATGCCCGCGGCGCCGAGCACGCTGGCTGGAAAGAATTTCAGGCTCGATGCGCCGGCGCGTGCGGCCAGCAACGCTTCAGTCGGCGAGAACACGCCGGGCATGGTCACCATGCCGTGCTCATGCGCACGCGCAATCACCTGCGTGTCGACATTCGGGGCCACCAGCAGCTTGCCGCCGGCCTCATTCAGCCGGTCGACATCGGCGGTGGTGAGCACAGTACCGGCGCCGACCAGCACGCCAGTGGGCGCACGCTTGACCGCAATCTCGATCGAGCGGAACGGGTCGGGCGAATTCAAGGGAATCTCGATCGCAGTCATGCCGGCTTCGATCAGCACGCTGACGATGCCGTCGGCCTCGTCGGGCTTCACGCCGCGCAGGATTGCGACCAGCGGACGCTTCATCGTCGGAAATGGCACGTTCATGCAAAAAATCCTTCTATCTCGTCCAGATGGCGCGCGCCGCCATCGCAAGGCCGCTGCGCACTGCCTCGTCGGCATCGATTGGCTCAACCGCCACCGCAAGTGTTTCAAACGCCAGCCGATACAGCATCTGAAGCCGCCCTGATGCAACCAGTCTGATACCGCTCTGCGGCCGGCCGTGGGCGAGCCCTGCCGCGAGCTCGATTCCGATCAGGGTGCCCGAGATGGTTTCGCGCGCCGCGGCCGGCGTGCCGCCGAACAGGAGCTGCCGCGACCGCACCTGGAACAGAAGGTTGGCTGCCGATGCCGGGGTCTTGAACCCAGCCGCAACCGCTGACCTGAACGCCTCGCGGTCTTCAGCATCATCGGCTCCAGTAACCGCATGCGAGAGGATCGTCTCGCGCGAGACGACGCTGAACAGCTCGCCCGTCATGAAGGTGGCAAAACGTGCGACCGTTCCACCGCTGACGCTCACCCATTTCGAATGCGTCCCGGGCATGCAGACCAGCGCCTCGCCGGCGGCCTCAAGACCAAGCGCGCCGAGCAACTGGGTCTCCTCGCCCCGCATCACGTCCGGCGCGCCGGCGTCACGCTGCGCAATTCCCGGCAGAATCCGGATGTCGCGCGACTGTCCGGCGACCGGAACCGCGCGCGCGAGGATCGCGGCGAGCGGAACCGGGGTATCGACATAGCCGGCTTCGACCCAGCCCTGGCGGGCGCCGGCCATGCCGCAGATCAGCACAGGCAGCTCGCTTCCCGCCCCGACCGCATCCAGATGCGATTGCAGCACGGTGGCAAAGCCAGTCTTCGCCGCCGCCATCATGCCCTCGCCGCTGCGGCGCTCAGCCAGAACCTGGCCGTCACGGTCGATCAGCCAGAGCCTGAAGCTCGTCGTGCCCCAATCAACCGCAACATAGGCAGCTTCCGTCATGACAAACCACGTCCTCTGATTCGATCGTCCGGTCCCGACATGACCGTCGCTGAGGCGAGAATGTCAATCGGGAACCGGCACGCTGCCGTTGCTGCGCCTGCTCACCACGCGTCGATGCAGGGGCGCTTCTTGGTCGTGCGCTCGGGCGGCTTCGGCACGGAGCGCAGGCCCGCCATGATCCACCGCCGCGTCTCAGCGGGATCGATGACGTTGTCGATCTCGAACACCGAGGCAATCGAGACCGCCTTGCCGTTGGCGTAGAGCTCGGCGACCTTGTTGCGATAATACGTTTCGCGCTCGACCGTGTCGACGATCGCCTCCATCTCCTTGCGGAAGCCGAGCCGCACATAACCTTCGAGACCCATGCCGCCGAATTCCCCGGTCGGCCAAGCCGCGGTAAAGAAGGAGGCATGGAAGCCGCCGCCGATCATCGACTGTGCGCCCAGACCATAGCCCTTGCGCAACACGATGCCGAACAGCGGGACGGAGAGGCTCGCGCCGGTGACGAACATGCGCGAGACGTGGCGCACGATCGCGGTCTTCTCGGCCTCCGGGCCGACCATGAAGCCGGGCGTATCGCAGAGCGAGACGATCGGGATGTCAAAGGCGTCACAGAGCTGGAGGAAGCGCGCCGCCTTGTCGCCGGCATCCGCATCGATCGCGCCGCCGAGATGGCGGGGATTGTTGGCGATCAGGCCGAACGGCCTGCCTTCGATGCGGATGAAGGCGGTGACCATGCCGACGCCGTAGTCGCGGCGGAGTTCGAGAACGGAGCCCTTGTCGGCGATGAGATCGATCACGCTTCGGATGTCGTAAACGCGCAGCCGGTTCTCGGGGATCGCGCGGCGCAGGAGGCGCTGATCGGCCGCCTGCCACCCGCTCACCGCGCCCTGGAAATAGGACAGATATTTCTGCGCAACGCGCGTTGCTTCCTCCTCGTCCTCGACGAGGATGTCGATGACGCCGTTCGGGGACTGGAACGAGACCGGGCCAACCTCGGCGGGATGATAGACGCCAAGACCACCGCCTTCGATCATGGCCGGCCCGCCCATGCCGATCGAGGCATTCTTGGTGGCGATGATGACGTCGCAGCAGCCAAGCATCGCCGCATTGCCCGCAAAACAATAGCCTGAGACAACGCCCACGACAGGCACGAGGCCGGAAAGCCTTGCGAATTGCAAAAAGGAAGGACCATCGAGGCCGGTCATGCCGAGACGATCGGTGTCGCCGGGCCGCCCGCCGCCACCTTCGGCGTAAAACACCAGTGGCATGCGCCATTGTTCGGCGAGCGTCAGCATGCGGTCGATCTTCTTGTGGTTCATGTGGCCCTGCGTGCCCGCAAGCACGGTGTAGTCGTAGGCGACCACCATGCAGCGCGCATCATCGGGGCCGAACTTGTCCGCATTTACGGTTGCGACGCCGGTGATCAGGCCGTCCGCCGGCGTGTTCTTGATGAGATCGTCGAGCTTGCGGCGGCGACGCTGCGCGGCGATGGCGAGGCTGCCATATTCCATGAAAGAGCCGTCGTCGACGAGCTGCACAACGTTTTCGCGCGCGGTGCGCTGATTGGTGTTGCGGCGGCGCTCGACGGACGCCGGGCGATTTTCGTCGCGCGTGTCGGCCTGGCGCGACAACATCTCGGCGAGATCGGGGCGGATGTGATCGAGATCGATCTCGGCTTCCTTGGCAGCGCTGTCGGCCGCGACGTCGAGTGGCTCGAGATAGAGGATCGGCTCGCCATGCAGCAGCGTGACGCCGTCGCCGGCCACGAGCCTCATGACCCGGCCACCCTGCTCGGCCATTACCAGGTGCTCCATCTTCATGGATTCGATCACCGCGAGCTGCTGGCCGGGCCGCACGATCTCGCCCTCTTTGACCTGGATCGTCACGACGGTGCCCTGCAAGGGCGCCGCGACCATCACCGTTCCCTCCGGCACCTCCTGCGCCACGTGGGTTTGCGCCGCGTGATCGCCGGACTTGTCAGTCGGTGCAAAGAACAGCGGCCGCGCCGCGCCGTCGGCCGCCTCTACGAGCTTTGCGACATTGCGATCTATGAAGTCGGTCGCGATACGATTGGTCCTGAAGTCGGGATGAGCGAGCACCGCCTGGAGGAAGGGGATGTTGGTCACGACGCCATCGATGCGGAATTCGCGCAAGCTCCGCGAGGCCTTCGCGACCACGTCGTGCCAAGCCTCACCCAACGTATGGACGATGACCTTGGCAAGCAGTGAGTCGAAGGCGGCGCTGGTTTTGTAGCCGGCATAGCCAAAACTATCGACGCGCACGCCAGGGCCCGAGGGCGGTTCGAACACCGCAAGCACGCCACCGGTCGGGTGCGTCGCACCAGTCTCGTCCAGCGTCTCCATGTTGATACGGAGCTGCATGGCGTGGCCGCGCGGCGTCGGGATCGAAGCCTGGTCGAGGCCCAGCGAAGCGAGCGAGGCGCCGGAGGCGACCGCAAGCTGCGCGCGGACGAGATCGACACCCAGCACCTCCTCCGTCACTGTGTGCTCGACCTGAAGCCGCGGATTGACCTCGATGAAGGCGAAGCTGTCTTCAGTGGCGCCATCGACCAGGAACTCGAAGGTGCCGAGATTGTCGTAGCCCGCGTGCGTGGCGAGCTGCTTTGCCGCCTCGATGATGCGGCCGCGCAAGCCGTCGCTGAGCGAGGGACTGGGCGCCACCTCGATCAACTTCTGGTGCCGGCGCTGAACGGTGCATTCGCGCTCCCAGAGATGGCTGATCGCGCCATGATGGTCCCCGATGATCTGCACCTCGATGTGGCGCGCCTTGCGGACCAGGCGCTCCGCATAGACGCCGTCAAAGCCGAAGGCCGCTTTCGCCTCCGACTGGCAGCGCGCATAGGCCTCCGCCAGATCCGCCGCCTTCTCCACGACACGCATGCCGCGGCCGCCACCGCCGGCCATCGCCTTGATCACGATCGCTGCGGACTTGTCGAGTGAGTCGAAGAACGCCTGGATCTCGCCAAGCGAGGACGGCCCGCTGGTGCCGGCGATGATCGGCACGCCGCAGCGTTTTGCAAGCTGCCGCGCGGCGACCTTGTCGCCAAACAGCTCGAGCGCGATCACCTTCGGTCCCACGAAGGCGATGCCCTCGGTGGCGCAAGCCTTGGCGAAGTCGGCGTTCTCGCTGAGGAAGCCATAGCCGGGGTGCACGGCGTCGCAGCCGGCACCCTTCGCAGCCTTCACGACGCTTTCGATGTCGAGATAGGCACGCGCCCCGCGGCCGGGAACCTCAACGGCCTCGTCGACGACGCGGACGTGCAGCGACAGCGCATCGTCGGCAGGAAAGATCGCCACCGTCGCAATGCCGGCATCCGCCGCGGCCCGCGCGATGCGGATGGCGATCTCGCCGCGATTGGCGATCAGGAGCTTTCGGAACGACATTTGAGCGGGCCTCCGTGCACCGCGCCTATTTGCGGCAGGCATGGAAGGACGTCAACGACAAGCGGGGGAGGAGTCAAGCGTGACGCGGGCCCGGTGCCGCGACGTGGAATAAACGGTCTCTCCCTGCGTACCGACCTCACACCGTCATCCCGAGGCGCGAGCAGCGCAGTGCATTCGCACTGCTGGGAGCCTCGAAGGATGAGCGGCCGAGGTATAGCAGCGCACTGTGATGTCCTCGCGGCAACAGCCGGGCCGTCGCCCTTCGAGGGCCGCTTCGCGGCCACTTCAGGGTGACGGTGAGGGAGTAGAGTCCTACGCCGCCCTTACGCCGGTGACGAAGGTCGTCACCTCGTGCTGCAACGCCTGCAGCTTCTGCGTCAGCCGGCCGCTCGATTGCAGCACCCGACCTGCGGCATGGCCGGTCTCGGAGGTTGCCTCCGTGACGCCGGAGATGTTTTGCGAGACCTGGTTGGTGCCGGACGCGGCGTCCTGCACGCTGCGCGCGATGGCCTGCGTCGCGGCGCCCTGCTCTTCCACGGCCGCTGCGATCGAGGAGGAGATCTCGTTGACCTCCATGATGGTCGCGCGGATGCTCTGAATGTTTCCGACCACCTGATCGGTCTCGGCCTGGATCGCCGAGATCTGCGCACCGATCTCGTCGGTTGCCTTCGCGGTCTGGCTCGCCAGCGACTTCACCTCGCTTGCGACCACGGCAAAACCCTTGCCGGCTTCGCCGGCGCGCGCCGCCTCGATGGTGGCGTTGAGCGCGAGCAGGTTCGTCTGCGAGGCGATCTGGTTGATGAGGTCGATGACCTCACCGATCTTGTGGGCCGCCTGGGCCAACCCCTGCACGGTGTCGTTGGTGCGCTGGCCGTCGGCCGCCGCCTTGTCGGCGACTTGTGCGGCTTGCGCCACACGCTGGCTGATCTCCGTGATCGACGACGATAGCTCGCCGGCGGCGGAGGCCACCGTCTGCACGTTGCTCGAAGCCTGCTGGCAGGCATCGGCGACGATGCTCGCGCGCGCGCTCGCCTTGTCGGCGGTTTCAGACATGCCCTGCGCGGCCTGCTGCATCTGTTGCGCTTCGTTGAAGACGTCGCGGACCACGGCCTGGACACTGGCCTCGAACTTGCCGGCGAGGTCGACCATCACCTTGCGCTTCTCGGCGTCCGTCTTCTGCTTCAGCTCCTGCTGCTCGGCATGCATCCGGTGCACCGCCGCGGCATTGTCCTTGAACACGGCGAGCGCCTTGGCCAATCCGCCGACTTCACCACGGTGATTCGTATAGGGCACGTCGAATGCGCTGTCGCCGGACGCGAGCCGCTCCGTGAGCGCAGTGATGTTCGCGAGCGGCCTGGTGACGCTGCGGCCGATCACGAAGGAGGCGAGGAGAACCAGCGCGAACACGGCAAGACATACCCATGCGAAGGTCATCGCGGTCTGGCGGAACACGGCGTCGACGTCGTCCAGATAGATTCCGGTGCCGATGATCCAGCTCCACGGCGCAAAGCCCTTCACATAGGAGATTTTCGCGACCGGCTGCTCGAAGCCCGGTTTGGGCCAGAGGTAGCTGTAGAAGCCCGCGCCCTGCCCCTTCACGACGTTGACGAAACCCATGAACAGCGCGTTGCCCGCAGGGTCCTTCATGCCGGAGAGATCCTTGCCGTCGAGTTCGGGCTTGATCGGATGCATGACCATCTTCGGGGCCATGTCGTTGATCCAGAAATACTCGACCTTGTCGTAGCGCAGGCTCTTGATCTCGGCCTGAGCGGCGGCCTGCGCCTGCTCGCGCGTCAGCTTCCCCTCGCTCTCGAGCTTCTGGTAGTGCGACAGGATGCCATAGCCGACGTCGACCATCTGCTGGGTCTTGGCCTGGCGATCGGCAACCATCTGCGCGCGCATGGTGTAAAGCGCGATCGGCGCCAGCACGATCATGCCGAGGAGGCTGATGGCGACAATCAGGACAAGCTTGAAACTGATGCGGGAAAACATCTTGGTGCTCGCATGAATTGGCAGAATGCTGAAATGCCAATTTATCCCGAACCGCTTAGCAAAGATTTAAGCATTCGGGTTCGATCGCACGCGCTAACTAGGTTGCCGGTACCCCGTGCAGCAGGCGATTGCGATATTCGCCCGGCGAGGCCTTGAACCAGCGCCGGCAGGCTCGGAAGAAGCTGCTCTGGTCGGCAAAGCCGAGCAGATAGGCTGCCTGCCCGAGCGACAGATGCAGGCGGCCGAGATACTGGTCTGCCAGTTCTCGCCGCGTATCGTCCAAAAGCTGGACGAACGAGGTCGCTTCCTCTTCCAGCCGCCGCTGCAACGTGCGCTCGCTCATGCAGAGCTCGACCGCGACATCGTCTCGCCGCGGCTCGCCGTCGGGAAGCCGCCGCACGATCGCCTCCCGCACGCGAAAGCTGGTCAGTGCGTGATCGAAGTGGCGCAGATATTCACCGGCATAACGCTCGTGCAGCTCGGCGAGCTGCGGATTGAAAGTCGGCAGCGCCAGGTTCATGTCGCTACGCGCGAGCACGACGCTGTTGCGCTCGGCGTTGAACGTGACCGGGCAGCGGAACGCGGCGTGATAGGGCGAGATATCCGCGGGCGGGGGATAGGTCAGCGCGATGGCGCGCGGATTGACGTCACTGCGCGCGATCCAGCGGCAGAAGCCGATCACGGTGACGAAGATGAACTCGATGCGCTGGCGCGGGATCGGCCGGTTACCGCCGAACAGCACGAAATCGATACGGCAGCAATCACCCTCTTCCGTCATGCTCATTGTCAGCGCGTCGCTGAGGATGAGCAGATAGCGGTTCAACCGCTCGAAAGCACCGCGCAGATCGGCGCATGACATCATGGTGTAGCCGACGACGTCGAACGCCGCCGGTCGCGCCATCTGATATTGCGCGAGCGACAGGACCGGATTTTTCGAACGCTCGACCGCGAGCTCCCAGAGATGACTGATCTTCTCGGTGGAGAGCCGTGCGCTCGAACCTTCGAGTTCGTGCGGATCGATGCCGGCGGCCGCAAACAGGCTCGCGACATCCAGCCCCTCGGCGGCGAGCATCTCCGCGATGCTCCGCACCCAGACCGCGGCCGTCGTCCGCTTCGACATCCCCAACGCTCCTCCAGCGCTTGTTGGTTGATTGGCGCCGCAACTGCCGACGCGCACCGGCCGCCTGGCTCGGAATATGACACGAAACGGCTCGCCGTGCCACCGAGGCAAAGCCTCGCACAAATCGAACCTGAGGTGAGCAGTACGCTGTTATCCCTCGGTCTCGACATTGTCATCCCGGTGGGCTCTTATCTCCGCAAGACGCCCTCTTGATGTGAGCATGAAGCCAGCCGTCGGCAGGTGTATTGGAGATCGTCATGGCGGATCTGGAAGGCAGCGAGGGCTTGCCCTGGCCGCTCGGCTGTTCCCGCAACGAGGCGGACCAGAGCTGCAATTTCGCACTCTATTCCAAGCACGCGACCGCGGTCACGCTCCTGCTCTTTCGTGCCGGCGAGTTCGCGACACCGCTTCGCGTTCTGCCTTTCACATTTCCAGTCAACAAGACCGGCCGCGTCTGGCACATGCGGGTGCCATCCGATGTGATCGCGGACGCAAAATATTACGCATATCAGGTCGATGGTCCCTTCGATCCCGCCAGCGGGCAGCGCTTCGATCCCGACAAGATCCTGCTCGATCCCTATGCGAAAGGCGTGTTCTTCCCGCCCGCCTTCAGCCGTGATGCGGCGATGGTGCCCGGATCGAATGCGGGCAAGGCGCCGCTCGGCCTGCTCGCTGATGGCGCGACGGCCCCGCCCCCCGACCGGCCGCCGGCGCCACGCCATAACCACGAGCTGATCATCTACGAAATGCATGTGCGCGGCTTCACGCGACGGGCCAATTCGAACGTCACCGAAGAGCAGCGCGGCACCTTTGCCGGCGTCGTCGCAAAAATCCCGTACCTGAAGGAACTCGGCATCACTGCCGTCGAGCTTATGCCGGTGCACCAGTTCGAGCCGGGGACGAACAATTACTGGGGCTACATGACGCTCAACTTCTTCTCGCCGCACACGCCTTACAGCGTGGCCGGCACGCCGGAAGGGGCGCTTCGTGAATTTCGCGCCATGGTCGACGAGCTGCACAAGGCCGGCATCGAGGTGCTGCTCGACGTCGTCTACAATCACACCGCGGAGATGGGCAAAGGCGGTCCGACTTATTCCTTCCGCGGCATCGACAACTCGACCTACTACGCGCTGTCGCCGACCGACTTTTCCAGCTACGTCAATTTCAGCGGATGCGGCAACGACCTCAGGACCGCACATCCGGCGCCGCGGCTGATGGTGGTCGACAGTCTCAGATATTGGGCGACATCGATCGGCGTCGATGGCTTCCGCTTCGACCTCGCCTCGATCTTCGCCCGCAACGAGGATGGATCGCTCAATTCCGACGATCCGCCGATCGTGGTGGAAATCTCCGGAGATCACGATCTCGCGGATGTCAGGCTGATCGCAGAACCGTGGGACGCGGGCGGCGGCTATCAGATGGGCCGTGCCTTTCCGGGCCGCTCCTGGTGCCAATGGAACGATCATTTCCGCAGCACCGTCCGCGGCTTCGTCAAGGGCGATGGTGGTCTGGTCGCCGATCTCATGACCCGCCTCTACGGCAGCACGGACCTGTTTCCGGACACGCTCACTGATGCCGACCGGCGTACGCAGAGCATCAACTTCGTCGATTGCCACGACGGGCTCAATCTGTGCGACCTCGTCAGCTACACCAACGACGACCAGCGCAGCTGGGGCTGCGATTACGAGGGCACGAAAGACGTGCCCGCCGAGATCGCCGCGCTGAGGAAGCGGCAGGTCAAGAACTTCTGCTGCCTGCTGATGTTGTCGAATGGCGTGCCGATGTTCGTTGCGGGCGACGAATTCATGCACAGCCAGAACGGCAATCCAAACGTCTACGACCAGGACAACGAGACCACCTGGCTCGACTGGGACCTCACTGTAACCAACGCCGACGTGCTCCGCTTCTTCCGCATGATGATCGGCTTGCGCAAGGCGCATCCGGTGATCGCTGGGAGCACGGGATGGGGTGCCGACTGCACGTGGCACGGCACAGACGGCGATCCCGATCTCGGCAGCGGCTCGCGCTCGCTGGCGCTCCACTTAAGCGGCGCGTCGACGGGCGGTGCCGACATTTTCGCGATGTTCAATGCGTATTGGGAAGCACTGAGCTTCGAACTCCCGACGTCGTCGATCTGGAAGCGCGTGGTGGATACGTCGCTGGAGAGTCCGAACGATATCGTCGAGGAGGCGGGCGCACAGCCATACATCTCCAACGCGTACGGCGTCGGCCCGCGATCGGTCGCGGTCCTGATTTCGAGCAAAGCAGCTTAGCCAAGCGCGATCGCACCGAGCCAACGGCTGGCCAGACAGTCGTTTGGCGAGAAGCAATGCTAATAGCTGGCAAAGCAGGCGCGTTTACGCGGGCTCCAGGTGTAGCCGGATGGACAGGGCGGCCGGGGCTGTGCGCCCGCCGGGCACTCGTTCCAGCCGCGCGCGCCGCTCCCCCATCCATCGACGACACACGCCCCGGAGACGGTGGTGCGGCAGCCGGGGCCACATCCATCGGCGGCGCTGGCAAGACCAATGCCGGCAACGGTCGCGGCGAGCAAAGCTGTGACGAAGAGCGCTTTCATGATCTCCCCCTTCCGGTTGTCTCCGGCTCCTGCCATCGGCAGGAGCCAAGGGAACCCGTCAATGACGCGCGGACAGCGGCTTTGGTTCCCGGCGATTAGCGATCACTCCCATGGCCGCGATCGTAGGTATTCGGCAACGGCCAGCTCCAGGCGTCCAGCGTCGTCCGGTCCGGCTCGAAGATTTCGATCTTGAGCGGATAACAGGCCGCGACATCGCTGGAATGGGTCGCGCTGCAATCGCCGCCCGGGCAGGCCGACAAGGCGCCAAGCAGATCGATCTCCGCGAAGAGCTCGATGAAGTCGCCGGGTCGGACCGGACTGGCCTTCATGAAATATTGGTGCGTATCCCCAGTGAAGCCGGTGCACATGAAGACATTGAGGACGTCGTGGACGTGATGCTCGACCGCACGTGCGTCCATCTTCAGTTCGGCAGCCAGCGCGCGCGACAGATTGGAGTGACAGCAGAAATCGTAAGCCGTGCCATTGAGCAGCAGGTTCGTGTAGGGATCGCAGCGCGTGCCGATCACGTCGTGGATGCCGGCGCCATCCGCGTCAAAGCCGTACCAGCCGAGCGTGTCATGGCTGATGGTCGCCATCGGCCGCAGATGCGGCATGGTGCTCCAGAGCCGGTCGCCAGCGCCGACATGCGTTGCGTGAAGCGCGCGGGTCTTGCCGCTGAAGAAGCGCTCGGAGAGATCGTGGGCATTCCAGAGATTGAGATCGCCGACCTGCGGGCCCTCGATGCTGACGATGCGGAAGAACTGGCCGCGCGAGACGTGAAACGCGCGGGCATCGCGCGGCGGCACCGCGATCTCCTGCGTCTTGACCATCGTCTGCCGCGCGGATTCCAGGATGGCCATATCAGGCCTTGGCATTGAACCGGCGGGGTAGACGACAGTCGGTTTGGCCGCCCGGCGTGAGGCTGCGTCGGCGGGTGCAGGTGGAATTTCGGGAGACATGATTGACCTCGAGGTGAGCGCGAAGCGCGAGCGCACTTGCAGATCATGCCGCAAGCTCCCGCGTTATAAAAGATCAGGACTGCCGCAACGCGCGGTAAACCCCGTGTTCGAACTGGCGATAGGCGTTCAGCGCTTCGCGGTCCGCGAAAGGCAGGATCTGCATCATGATGACGCCAGCAAGGCGCTTCGCGGGATCGATCCAGTAATAGGTGTTGAACAGGCCGGCCCAGGTCAGGCTGCCGGCGCTCCTGCCATCCGGGACGGGATCGAGATTGATCATATCGCCCAGCCCCCACCGCAGATGGGCACCCGGGAAGAAGTCCACGTCGTTCGAGAGCGCCGGATTGGTCGTCTTGAGGATGCCGGCCTCGAGATTGCCGATCTGATTTTCGGACATCGAGGCAACCGTCGCAGGCTGGAGGATACGGTTGCCGCGCAGGCTGCCGCCGTTGAGCAGCGCCTGGAGCAGGGTCAGGTAATCGGACGCGGTGGAATAGATGCCGCCACCACCCAGAAACGCCTTGTTGCCGCCCGGCTTTTCCAGCGGCTGCTCCAGAAGCTTGCCCCGCGCATCCCGCACGAACAGGCTGGCCTCTCGCGCACGCTGCTTGTCGTCGAGCGCGACGACGGTGTCGTTCATGGCGAGCGGACCGGTGATGTGGTCGCGGAAGTAGCGCTCGAGCGGCTCGCCGCTCGCGATCTCCACCATCCGGCCGACGCGGTCGAGGCTGCCGCCATAGGCCCATCTTGCGCCGGGCTCGAACATCAGCGGCATGCGCGGCAGCCTCGGCACGCCGCGCGCGACCTTGAGATAGCGGGCGACCTTCGGATCCCAGAGCAGATAGCTGAAGCCGGAGGTGTGCGACAACAGATGGCGCAGCGTCAGCGGCCTCTCGGGAGGATGCAGTTGCGGGGCACCCTTCGCGTCGAAACCGGCGAGCACCTGAATAGCGGCGAGCGCCGGATCGATATCGGCGGCCGGCTCGTCCAGATGCAGCCTGCCCTGCTCCACGAGTTGCAGCGCCGCAACCGATGTCAGCAATTTGACCATCGAGGCGATGCGGAAGATCGTATCAGTCGACATACGCGAGGCCGCATCGCCATTGCGCAGGCCGAAGGCCCCCTCATAGAGCACCGACTGCTCGTTCGCGGCCATTGCCACCACGCCGGGAATCCTTTGGGCGCTGACGCCGGCCGACAATGCACCATCGATTTCCCGGCTGCGCAGCGGCGCCAGCGACGACACCGCCCGGCCGGCCACAGGAATGGCGGCGGCCACGCTCGCGGCCGCAAGCCCCGCGGTTTGCAGCACCGCATCACGCCGGCTGAGCGGACCCCACATGAGGTTTCCTGGAAGCTGATCCGGAATCTGAACTAGTATAGCCTCAACAACCCGGGGTCGCATGCCCCGAGATGACATGACGGGGCCTGATCAGGGAATCAGCCAGGGGGAAACCAGGATGCAAGTCGCCGGCCTCGTCCTTCCCGTATTTGCCATCATCGTCACTGGCTGGCTCGCCGGTTGGCTCGGCTACATCTCGCGGTCGCTGGCCGACGGGCTCGTGCATTTCGCTTATAACGTAGCGATGCCAGCGCTGCTGGTCGTCACCATCGCGCAGGAGCCGGCGAGCAATCTGCTGGAATGGCGCTTCCTGTTCGCCTTTGGCGGTGGATCGATGCTGTGCTTCGCGCTGGTCTTTCTCGTCGTTCGCTTGGTCCTCGGCCGCGATCTCGCCTCCAGCACGATGCAGGGCATGACGGCCGCGATGACCAATACCGGTTTCGTTGCACTGCCGGTCCTGCACTCGATCTACGGGCAGCCGGCCGTGCTGCCCGCGGCCATCGCAACCGTGTTCGTCGCAGCCGTGATGTTCCCGGTGACCGTCATCCTCTTGGAGAGCAGCGGCCGGGGCGCGCCGGGCGCGGCAGCCCCCTCTACGCTCGTGAAGCAGATCCTGCTCAACCCGATGGTGCTCTCGACCCTGATCGGTCTTGCCTGGGCGATCACGGGCCTGCCGATTCCTGCTCCGCTCAAGGATTATCTGAACATTTTCGCGGCCGCGCTCACGCCGTGCGCCCTCTTCGCCATCGGGCTCGGCCTCTCGATCGAAGGCGTGCGCGCGAACCTCAAGGCCTCGCTCGTGCTCGCGGCCGTCAAGCTCGTGTTCATGCCGCTGCTCGTCTACGCCCTGTGTGTCGCCTCCGGCCTCAATCCGTTCTACACGATCGCCGCCGTCATCTGCGCCGCCGTGCCGACAGCCAAGACGGCCTACATATTGGCCGGAGCCTACAAGGTGGAGCATTCGCTGGTCGCAGCCACGGTCTCGATCACGACGCTGCTATCGGTCGTGACGCTGCTGGGGTGGCTCTATGCGCTGCAAGGGTTCGCGGCCAAAGCGGGCTAGGATGAGAATGAGGAGACCATGATGGCCGCGTTTAAGGGAAGCTGCCTCTGCGGCGAAGTCGCCTTCGAGGTCGAGGGTCCATTCGATCGCTTCCTGAACTGCCACTGCTCGCGCTGCCGGAAGGCGACCGGGACCGCGCATTCCTGCGAGGTGATCGTAGAGGCCTCCGCACTGCGATGGCTGCGCGGAGAAGCATCCGTCACCCGCTACGACCTGCCGACGGCGCGAAGCTTTGCAACCGCATTCTGCAAGATTTGCGGCAGCCCCATGCCACACCTCACCCGCAGCGGACGCGAGGCGATCATCCACGCCGGCGCATTCGACGAACCGCTTGGGATGACGCCGGACCGGCACGTGCAGTGGGCGTCACGGGCGGAGTGGTATGTGCATGGGGAGGGGTTGGCGGTGGAGGAGTAGCTATTGCACGGCGCCTAAAAATGCTCTCCGAGAGCGTGCCGCACAATGAGCCGTATTACGGAGCTTCCCAAGCTTACGCGCCTGGCGAGAAAGAACGATTTCTCGAAAGAGTGAGACGAAATCTTTAGACACTCGTTCTGGAGGAGGGAGTGATGCTCGGGGGATGCGGCCGGTACTTCATCTGTCGCAGAGCGAGCGCTGCGCTCTATCCATCGCGAGGCTTGCCATATGGGTAGAAGAGTTCCTTCCGGCCTTGCTGCCAAAGCGCCTTCAGCTCGACCGTCGTGATGTCCCAATCCGGCCGGCATTTCTTGCCGACGGCCCGAAGGTCCTGGCGGAGTTCTTCGACGGTTGGACGCCCGAAGAACCAGTAGCCATTGTAGATTTTGTAGATGACAAGCCCAGGCTCCAGCACGATCACATGCGGAATCATCGGATTGTGAATGGGATCAGTATACTCTGCGATGTCCAGATCCTTCTGCACGATGCGCCGTGCATCGGAAAGAAAGGGCCAGTGGGCGCCTACGCCGCTGCGATATTCATTCGTTTCAATGATGTTGTCAGTCGTGATCGTGACCATTCGGCAATATCCAACCTCCATCTCGCGATGGAGTTGAAGCAGGCCTTCGGCCTGACGGCGATCCTTTGGACAGTATCCGCCCCGGCCAAGGACCAGGACCATCGGATCGTCGCCCTGCAATTCCGAGAGCTTGCGATGCTTGCCTGTGTGGTCGCTGAGCTCATAGTCCGGAAAAATGGCTCCCTGCGTCATGTCGGATCGCATCTCGGTTCCTCCGTCGTTCTTGCCGTTGCCTCACCACGATCAGAGATCAATCACGATGTCGCCCTCGGGGCGTGAGCAGCAGATCAGCAGATTACCCTCTGCCGGTGCATCGATCGGGTCTGGCCGATAGGCGATCGTTCCCGACACAAGTCCGGACTCGCAGGCGTGGCAGACTCCGGTTCGGCACGACCACCGCACAGGCACGTCACAAGCCTCCGCCAGCTCGAGCAAGCTTTGGAAGGATGGTCTCCAGCGGACATCGAGACCGCTGCGGGCGAAGGAAACCAGCGGTCCTGCATCCGAAGTCCCGGCCGGCGGATGCGGATGCCGGCGAGGTGAAGCAACAATGCCAGGTGTCCGGGAGGGCTTGGCGCCGAACATCTCGGTCTGGATGCAATCCCGCGCCACGCCCATTGCGCCAAGACCCGTGGTCAGATCTTCCATGAATTTTGCCGGACCGCAGATATAGAAGTCGGCGTCGCGAGGGACGCGGAGCTTGTGAAGCACTGCGGGATCGAGGTGTCCGGTAGCGTCAAAATCCACGCCGGGCCGATCCCCGGAATCCGGCGCACTGTAGCAGATGTAGCTGTGATGGTGAACCAGCGCTTCGAGCAGCCCACGCGTCTCCGCAATAAACGGATGCTCCCGACCGTTGCGGGCGCCGTGCAGCCACCAGATTTCCCTCGTCGTGGCTTCCGCCGCCAGCGCGTGGAGCATCGCGAGCACGGGTGTCACGCCAATGCCGGCGCTCAACAGCACCACCGGCCGTTTACCTTGTTGCAGCGTGAAACTGCCGCGCGCCGCACTTGCCTGCAGGATGTCGCCAACCCCGAGCTCATCTGCGACATAAGTGCTGGCCTTACCATGCGCTTCCCGCTTCACGCTCACGCGATAGGACGTATCGTCAGGCTTTCCCGACAACGAATAGCTTCGCATCAGTGCTGGCGCAGAAGCCGGCCCGAGCTGCAACACGACGAATTGTCCGGGGAGAGCGGCAGCAACAGGCCGTCCGTCCGTGGGCTCAAGCACCAGCGACGTTACGTTGTCGCTCTCCCGCACCTTGCGCGCGACACGAAACGGGCGGAATCCGCGCCAGGCCGGAGGCGGCCCGGACGCTGCGACAAGGCCCGGGTTTCCGCGTGCCGGGCCGTCCCTGCGCTGTTGCTCGAGCAGTGCCACAAAGGAATTGCGCCAGCCCGGGCTCAATGCCGGAATGCGCATCGCGCGCTCCAGGCGGTCGCTGGGGTGGTCCGCCGTGTAGAGCAGCGCATTGATCTCGGACACGCTCATGCGCTCGGGGCCGACTGCGACCAGGACAATCTCGTCACCGGCCTTTACTTCCCCTTCCTCGATCACACGGAGATAGAAGCCAGGCCTGCCGTGCTTGACGAGCAGCGCGGCCATTTCCGGCTCGTCCATACGGATGCCCACGCGATAGCAGGTGACGCGCGGCTGCGTCACCTCGAACAGGGCGTCCGCGATCCGGTAGCGGTCCCCGATGCACACTTCGGTGTCGCCCATGCCTTCCACGGTGAAATTCTCGCCAAACTGACCGTAAGCGAGGTCCTTCCGACCGAGTTGGTTCTGCCAATATTGATAGGACTCGATTTGATAGACGAAAACGGCGCGGTGCTCGCCGCCGTGGCCTGCGATGTCGCCTTGTCCGTCGCCGTCGACGTTGAGCCGGCGCACCATGCGCGGGCCTGTGATCGGCGTTTTCCAGATGCCCGTATGAACGGTCCTGCCTCGCCATGCGATGTCACGCGGCAGACCGACATTGACTGAAAGCAAACGTGCCATCCGCTTTCCTCAGCCGCTAGACGTTGCCAGGAAGCTTGCCGCTGGATTTTGGGGCGCGAGTGCAGGTGACGCCTGGTTCCCGGGAGTGTTGAACGTAACACCAACGCGCAGTCCGGAAATTCAGAGCTGGGTTGCACAGACGGGAGGCTGGGATGGATGATCGAGCCAAGCTGGTGACCCTCTATGCATCCTGGTGCTAGCGAGACCGTGCATTTCCAAGGGCCTGGAACAGCGTCTGTTGCCACCACTCACTTTCGATTTGATCAAGCACGGCGAGATCGAGCATCGGCCGCAATGCGCTGTCCTTTGGCAGCACGATCGCATAGCTTTCGCTGTTGAAGCTGGTGTCGACGACCCGGACGGAGGCTGAGAAGTCGTTGCGAACCATCCAGGCGATCAGCGGCTTGTCATGCACGAAGGCGTCGATCGATCCGCTACTCAATGCGGACAAGCCGCCCTGAACGTCCGGAAATGTCCGGAACGAAAGCTGCTGGCGAGTGAGGTAGTCGCTTGTGGCGGAGTTTGCGACGGCGCCGACCCGCACGGATCGCAAGTCGTTGAAGCTGTGGACCGCGCCTTGGAGCTCTCTGCGCGTGAGAGTGGAGGTGATGCCGGCGGTGAACACCGCTATGGCGATGACAGACGCGATCATCCAGCCGACCGCGACGATTCGCCCGGGGAGGGTTGTCGGAGCGTTCTGAGCGGCTCCCGCCTGCGTCATTGCAATGGCTGACCACCAGAAGCTGGAGCCAAGCCCCCTGGCTCCTCCGCTGAAATGCTCCGTTTTCCGGCGTTCCAGCAGCCAAATCAGGAAGCCTACCGCCATAGCAAAACAAAGCAGCGCCGCGACAGCCTGGAAGAAGCCGAAAGAAAAAAGCGCCCGGGCGATGGCGACCCAGGTGCTTTCATTGATCGGGACTGCAATCCCGAGCCCGGTGTTGTAGAAAGGTTGGGTAAAGTCGACGCTGCGCGCACGCGCAGCAGTCACGGTTATCGCCGCAACACCGACGTCGAAGTTGCCTTTCGCGACGCCATCCAGCAGATCCTGCACGCTCTGGGTCTCGACCACGCGAAAATGCAGATGCGCTCCATCGGCGATCCTTTTCCAGAGCTCGATGCTGATACCGCCCCAGTTCCCATCCGTCTGTTTCATGGCGAAAGGCGCGGCTTCCTTGGTCGCCACCACCAGCTCGCGGTCGGGCGCCAAGCCCTGCGCGCGAACCAAGCTACTGCTCAGCGCGAGCAGTGCCAGCAACAAGAGGCATGAGAGATTCAATCGAAGTGACGAAATCACAGGTTCGCCTACAGCGTGCCGATCCGGCCGCTCCGCGTGTGTCGCCTCATCGGCAATGCAGTTTGCCAAGCCGGCGAGGTGATCAAATGAAGCGGCGCGAATTCATCTCGAACTCCACCGAATTGCCGCGCGCGTTCGCTTCTCTCCGTCGAGTACCGGAGCCGGTCCGGACGCGGATTTGGAGGTTGGAGTTCTTATTCTGAAAGATGGCAAAATGGCGCGCCATTCAGAATAAAACCAGTTCCTTCCAACCCAATTTCCGGGCTTCATTCAGTGGTCGACCAACGAGTTCTCGGGACCAGCCTCGGCGCTTCTTCCGGTTTCAGTGCGACTGTCGCGTCCATCAATCCCGCACTCAGGATCGATCATTTGCGATCCTTTTCCGGTGCGTTCCAGTTCCAGCAGTCGTAAAGCACTTTCCAGTCGCCGTGTTCGCGCTTCCAGACCACGAGATACTTTGCGGTGTTCTTGCGATCATCGGGTTTGGCATGCGGTGCGAAATGCACCACGCCGAAGTCAGAAGCCATGTCGCATCCGCTGGCGATCTCGATGTGCGTCGGTTTGAAATCCAGATACATGTTCGGCGCTGCCTTGAAGATTTCCTCCCACCTGTCGCGAATGTCTGCGTGTCCCTTGGCGGGCGGCTGGTCCGGCCACACTATCGAACCGTCGATTGCGTAGAACTTCATCACATCATCCATATTCTTTGCGGTTGCCGCTTTGCTCCATTGCGCATCGAGCTCCCTGATCGCCGCTTCCTCCGCCTCATGTTTCTTAGACATCGTGATACTCCCTGCTAGGCTCAGGCTTTTTGAACGGTTCGGGATTGTCGCGCAGGCGGGGCGCCGCGAAGTTCGGCCAGAAGTTGGGCGGCTTCCCTCAAATCCCTGGTGTCGCGCCCTTCGGTGAACCATTCATAGACGGGCGCCAGCACCGCAAACGCTTCAGCCTGATCGCCTCCGGTCGCCAAAAGACGGGCGAGCGTGGTCGCGGTGCGAAGCTCCCAGGATTTTGCGCGCTGGTCACCGGCAACCGTCAAGGACTTGCGTAAGGTCGCCGCGGCTTGTTCAGGTTCGCTTCGCAAGATCAATATCCAGCCCCTCAAGCGCAGCACCTCGGCATAGTGCGACCGCTCCTCGCCGGCTTCGATGCGAACGACACTCTCCTCGATGAGCCTCCAGGCGCCATCGATGTCTCCGGTTAGCGCCAGCGCTTCGGCGCGCAAAGCCCTGAGATACCAGATCCAGATCCGGTGCCCTGTCTGCATCAGCCGCTCGATACCGTGATCCAGCTGCGTCAAGGCCTCGGCCAAACGGCCGGCGCGCAGCCACGCGACGCCGCGGCTGATCTCGGTCATGATTTCGCCAAGCAACGCGATGCCGCGCTCCTTACCGATGCGTTCGGCCTCGTCGGTACGTTGCAGCAGCGCATCGGAATCGCAGAGATAATCGAACAATTGCGCACCGAGCGTGAGCGCGAAGGCAAGGTCGAACGGATGGCCCCGGCGCCGGGCGTTGGCCTCGGTAGCCTGGTTCGCCGCGAGCGCTTGATCGGGATAACCCATCATCCAGAGGAACTGCGCGCGATAAATGCCTTCGCCGGTGAACGGGTCGGTGTTGGTGAGCGCCACCAGGCCCCAATGCCGCTCCGGGTCGTAAAGCCTGTGCACTTCATCGCCAGAGCGGCGCGCCGCTTCGAATTCGCCGAGCCAGTAATGGCAGGCGGAAGTGGCGCGATGTCCGACAATTTCCAAGCCGTCGTCGCCGAGTTCTGCCCCCGCCCTTGATAGTCTGTCAGCCCAGCGGAGGGATTCCGTCAGCTGGTCTATGCACATATAGTGCACCGACAACGCGTTCAGGATCGGCAAGTAGGCCGTCGTGTGCTTGAGCGACTGCGCGAGCCGCCATGCTGGTTCGAGAATATCACTGACCTCCGCCTGCCCCCAACCTCGCTGCGCCACGATCGTTGGCCCGAGCGCGGTTCTCAGTGAGATTTCCATAAGGTCGCGCGCTTTTGAGGGCCGAAGCTTCGATACCGCCGACATGCCGGTCCGCAAATGGGTGATTGCTTCGCGCAAGGCAAATCGCCCGATCGCGGCTTCGCCGGCCCGCAGCCACAGCGGCGCGGCGACACGATGGCACTCCGCCGCGGTGTGATGAAAGGCGAGCAATTCCGGGGCGGAGTCGCGCGTCGCTGGCCAACGTTCCTCGAGGAGATGGGCGACATCACCGTGCAGCTGCCGACGTCGACTTTTTAGGAGAGATTCATAGGCGGCATCCTGAACAAGGGCGTGGGAGAACGTATACGCGGCGTGGGGAGTCTCACCGTGGCAGGTCGCCAGCCCGGACGAGGTCAAGTGTCGTAGTCCGTCGCTCAGCGCCTCCTCGCTCATCAGCTCTAACCCGGCGAGTAGTTCATAACTGAACTCGCGGCCGATGACCGAACCCACCTGGGCGATTTCCTTGCTCACCGCTACCCTATCGAGGCGCGCCATCAGCGAGTCTCGCAGGGTCTCGGGGATCGTGACGTTGGCCGACGATCCGGCATAGGCGTACCGATCGCCCTCGAGGATCAGGTCGCCGGACTCCATGATGGTTTTCGTCAGCTCCTCGACGAACAAGGGAACGCCGTCGGCCTTGGCAACAATCTGAGCAGCAAGGCCTGGCGGCAGCGCCTTCCGCCCTACGACATTCGCGACGAGCGAACTGCTCTGCGCCGGGGTGAACTTCGCCAAACCAATCGCGGTTACGGCAGAGTGATTCGTCCATGGCGCTCTAAATTCAGGGCGCGCCGTGACCACTAGCAAAGTCGGAATGTCGGCCAGAACATCGATAAAGCGTCCAAGCAGGTCGAGCGTCGTCGGGTCAGCCCAGTGAGCGTCCTCGAACAGGATAAGGGTAGGTCCCGCGCGCGCCTCAGCCCGGACGATCTCAATCAACACTCGCATCGTCTCTTCCTTGGCGAGCTTGGGGGAAACGAGAATCACCCCGTAGCGCTCCTGGTAAGGAACCGAAAGCAACGCTGCGACAAAGCGCATGTCTTGCCGGGCGAGGCCCAGTCGGTTGACGAGCCGCGCCTCGAGCTGGCCCAATTGGATCTGCGCACCCTTGTTGCGAACCGGAAGGAGCGCCCGTTCGAAAGACGAACGAATAGGATAGAAAGCGCTATTGACGAAGAATGGCGAGCATTGAAACAGCCGAGTTTGGACGGGTTCGTTCTGGAGGCGTTCGCGCAGCGCACTGACCATTCGGCTCTTGCCAATACCGGCTTCCCCGCACAGCAGGATCGCCTGCCCCGAACGCGACTCTTTCACCTGCCGCCACATGTCTATCAATGTCGAGAGCTCTGCATCACGCCCGACAATCGGCGTGAGCCCACGCTTCGTTGCGGCTTCAAAGCGGCTCTCGGCCTGACTCAGACCGAGTACGTGATAGACCTTCGTAGAGCCGCTGACGCCCTTCAGATCCGTTTCCCCTAGATCCTCATATTCGAACTCCCCGGCCGCCAACCGGCGCACGCTTTCGCTCACTACGACGGAGCTCGGTTTGGCGACCGTCTGAAGGCGGGAGGCCAGGTTCATGGTTTCGCCGAACGCGTTCCGTTCGCCGGAGGCGACGACAATTATGCCTGAAGCGATACCGATGCGAACCTGCAGCCGCCCAACGCCTTTGATATTCAGTCGTGCGATGGCCTCGACGATATCCAACCCGGCGCGGATCGCGCGTTCAGCCTCGGATTCGTGCGCGAGTGGGAATCCGAAAAAAGCGACGACGCCATCGCCCAGCATCCTGAAGACGTAGCCCTCGTAACGATTCACACAGGTCGTGCAGGCCTCTTCGTAGGCGCGAAGGATGATCTGCTGCCTCTCGGGATCGAACTTGTAGGCAAGCTTGGTGGACTCCACCATGTCGCAGAACAGTACCGTCAACTGGCGGCGCTCACCCGTCGCCGTCCCGGCCTGCGCGGCCGATTCGTTGAGCGCCCTTCCCTCGCCCAGCACGCTGAGGATTCGCTTGCGCGGTCCGAACGGGATACCAAGCTCCTTGAGATCACTGTCGGTCAGCACCCGAAGGGTCGCGAGGTCAACCTCGTTTTCCTCGAACACTTCAATGAAACGTTCGAGATCGTGTGACTTGAGCCATTCCGAGAGGGGGGCAGCTCTCATGACGGCGCTCCGCCCTGCTTAGACTGTCCGACCAGGACGCCGTGATTGACGAGCCAGCCTGCGATCGCCATGCCGGATTTGAGCGGCATGCGGTTCGACCAGGATTGCGCGATCTGCAGCGGCGTCTTGCCCGGCGGTAGGTCCTGCAGCAGCGGCGCAAGTTCCCGGCCCCCGAGGAACACCAGCGGGCTTCCAAGGCGCGGATGATGCAGGGCCGAGGCGATGCTGACAAAGTCACCCCGCAGACAGGGCGTGGAGACAAACTCCAGTTCGGGCGACAGCTCCACGGGCGTCATTGCCAAAGCGTCGGCGTCGAAGGCCGGAAGCGGTGGGGGTTCCCCGGTCTCGAACGGCGCCGAGCGCTGCCGCCAGAACGGGCGATCGCATTGATCCGCGACAGCGCGATAGTGCCCGGCGGCCCAGCGACGATGTCGATCCGATGCATCGTTCAGCTGCGCGCCATAAAAATCCAGAGCAGCCTTGGTCATTTCGCGCCGGTTCAGCAGGGTGTTGGCGACGATGGCGCCGGAAAGCGCCGTCTGGATCGCCTTTTGAACACCGCTGGATGAAATCGGATCGATCGCAAGCGCTGCGTCCCCTAGCTGAATTCGCGTGGGCGCCACACAGTCGCTGCTGAGATAGGGTGTCGCGTCGATGGCGCGCGCGGGGGCGACCAGCTCGGCGTCGCGACAGTCCGCCATCAAACCGGAGCGACCGATGAGCCCCAGAAAGCGCTCCGACAGATTGGAGCCCGGAGCCGACCTGAACCGGTCGGGATCGACAAACACCAGCGTGTTATAGGTTCCGTCGGGCAAGGGAACGCCCCAATACCAAACGTCCTCGCCCGCCTCGATCCACGGCGCGGTCCGCACGCTCGCGCCACGCCAATAGCCATAAAGCGCCAGCGTGGACGCACCCGTCTTGGTTTGACGGCGCGGTGAAACGCCGCGCCGTCCGCTGGCATTCGCCACGAAGTCGGCAGCTAGATGCACGCAGGTACCGTCGGCGTCGACGGTCAGCCGCCATTTCGCGCCGTCCCAAACTTGCTCGAGGACATGCGCGGGTTGATGAACCCGCACCCCGAAGGCCCGCGCGCGCTCCAGCAAGCGCAGATCGAACTCGCCGCGATCGACCAGGAGGCATTCCTCTCTGGGATCCTCACGGAATCTCGGCCCGTCAGCCCATTTTACCCAGACACCGCTCACTCTGGGAAAGCCCGCCGCCTCCACCGTCTCATGCATATCGGCCGCCCTGAGCAGCGTCATGACGCCGGGACTCAAGGACTCGCCCAGATGCCTGCGCGGGAATAGCTTCCGTTCGATCAGATGAACTCGATGTCCGAGTTGGGCCATTCGCGCAGCGAATGTGCTACCGGCTGGCCCCGCTCCGATGACGCAGACGTCAGCCATGGGCCGTTCCTGTCAGGCCGAACCTAGCCGCTCCCGGGTCGGACGACAGCCGGAGATAGGCCTCGAGGCAATAATTTAGCCAGGCGCGGATGTAGTCGCAAGCCGGCCGCCCGCGCCGGATGACCTCGTGGTGGCAGCCCCCACCGCAGAGATAGCGCGCCCAGCAGGAATTGCAGGGCTCCTGCTGGTGGACATGCCTCGTTGCCAGCCAGTCAGCCTGGCGAGAAAGGTCGACGCCGTCGTCGAGCGAGCCCATCGCGCCAATCTCGTCTCCGACAAAACGGTGGCAGGCCGAAAGTTCGCCTTCGGCGGACACACCAAGGTAGCCGGCGCCTGCGCCGCAGGGATAGGGGCGATGCGTTCCACGGTGGATCTCGCGCATCGCATTGACCATGTTGGCGAAGGGATAGCGCCGGCCGCTGCGCAAAGCGCGCTCGAACTCCAGCCCGCAATCGATCATTTCCCCCAGCATGCGTTCGAGATCCTCGGACTGCATTTCGCCTTCGGCGTTGGGCGCGCTGAGCACAGGGGAAAAGCCGACGCTGTGAAAGCCGGCGGCAATAAACGCGTCGAGCGTCCGGCGCAGGGAAAGGTTTCGGGGCGTCACCGACACCCGCGCGGAGACCTGCATTCTTTGCTGCATCTTGAGCAGCGGCGCGACGCGTTTCATCACCGCGTCATAACTGCCGCCGCCGCCCTTGAAAGGGCGCAAGGCGTCATGGGCTTCCCGCGGGCCATCGATACTGATGGTGACCGCAAAACCATGCTCCTCGAAGAAGCGACCGTCGTCCTCGCTCAGCAACGTACCGTTGGTCGTGATCGAGAAGGTGATCTTTGCCTTGCGGCTTTCGGCCAGATGCACGGCGTGCTGTGTGGCGGCCCGCAACACTTTGCGATTGACCAGCGGCTCCCCGCCGAGAAACGCGAGATTGAGGCGCGCCCCCGGTTGGGCGCTTCCCACCAGCAAGTTCACCGCGCGAAGTGCCTCGCCAAGTTCCATGTTCTTGGCGGTCCCGCCGAACTCACCTTGCTGGGCGTAACAATAGGTGCAGCCGAGATTGCACTTCTGCGCGATGGCGAGCGACAGTGCATGAATCGGCGGCGCGGGAAGCGGCGCATCGTCGATCAACGGCGGCTCGCCGACGCCGATACCGGACAAAACCTCGCTCACCCGGTCGGCGGCGATCGCAGCGCCGAGGCGAGCGAACAGGTCAGGCTCGACGTCGAACAGCCGGCTGCCGTTGACCACGAACAGATGATGGCCAGCCTCGGTTTCCAGCAAATGGATGTCGGGTGAGCGCGGCGCGCCGGCGGCCATGAAACGCATCGCGACGGGTGAGGGCATTGCAAACGCGTCCATGCCCATGGGGATCACTTTTTCTTCGGGAGCTCGTCGGCGTGCTCGGATTCCTCATCGGGCTCGTAGTCCCATCCCCCCACCTGGAATTTGAGGATGCGCTCCCATTCCTTGAACAGATCGTCGTACAGGATGAGCCGCGAGTCCTGGTAATCGTCCGGAAGGTAGTCGCCGTTGCGTTTCTTCTGCAGCCAATTGTCGCCGCGGCTCGTCCCGTCCGGCCCGATGGTGACATTGACATAGTCGGGCCGGCTGGAGGCCCAGTAGTAGCAGGAGCATTCGCGAAAATCGTTCTGCCAGGGCGAGCACAAGCCCTGGGTCAATTCGCCTGCTTCCGCCAGCCTTTCCGAGACGACCGCAGAGTCGTCTTCAAAGAAATCGCGGATCTCCAATTGCTGCTTGATTGTCTTCACCCGATATTCGGGATTCTCGGTCTCCTCGGAGTCCTCGGTCTCATCGGGATCACCTTCAGGATATTTGCCGAGAGCAGTGCGTGGGCCCCACTTTTCGTCACTAAAAATACAGGTAACCTTCTCACCCGCCTTGGTCAGAATGCGCGCAAGACTGTTCGACCACTCCATGCATATTACGCCCTGCGGGTTGTCCTCGTTGGTTTCGACGGCGGAGCCGATCGGGTTCGATGTTTTTGGTCCCTTGATCCTGGTGACCACTTTGTGACCGTCGATCTTGAGCAGCCGACGTCCCCGCAATTGCCGAAACTGATGATCGGCGTCGACGACCAGGTTGTCGTGCTCGACCAGCGTGATTCCAACAAACAGCCGGCGCCAGACCGCACGAAAATCGAACTCGAGACCCGGACAACAGTTGCCGATGGCCGTGATCGGATGTGAACTGATTGGATTGCCCGCCGCCTTGTACAGCAGCTCTGCGCTCTTGTTCACCGGGCGCAGCCGGACAAGCTTATCCGCGTCGATTGTTTGCAACGGCGGAGGTGGAGGCGGCTCTTGCTTTGGCGGCGCACCAGGCTCCTGCGTGGACCCCTTCGACGCGGGCGGAACCATCTTTGGCGGCCCGATCTTTTCGAGCGCCCTGATCTGTCGGCGCGTCAGAGCGAGATAATTACTGTCGGCGCCACACATGAGCGCCGGCATCTTGCGCCGTCCGTCGTCGGTCAGATCGGCGACCTCTTCGGGCTGCCGAAGCAGCTTTGCGAACCAGGCGGCGGTCCCGCTCGTCACCGCAGCGAAGACACGTTGATGCAATGCCATGATGGCCCGCGTGTCCGCCGCCGGGGGCGAAAACACCGGCCGCAGCGGGCGTTGATTGCCGAACGCCTCTTCGGCCGGCATGGTATCGAGATCGATGCCATCGCGACCTCTGAACGGATTGCCGTTCATGACGGCGACGTTCATGAAGCGGACGGTTTCGAACGCCCGCCGCACGATCTCCAAAGCGCGCTCGCGCGAATCGCCTTCGATCTCGACGCCTTCGCGCGCCTGTTCGAGCTCATCAAGAAGATTGCGAACAAACAACGTGTCGGGCGCGTAATGCGGCGGCGCGACGCCGATGCGCGCCTTTGCGTGTAGAGTCTTGCCGGGTATTGTGAGTTTCGCTCGCACGAACCCGTCGCAGGCATCATCGAAATAGCCTCGACTCTCGGCCTTCTCCTGCTTGAGCCATGGCGGCGCAGGCGGAATGATCGCGAACAGATCGGGGGGCACGGTATCGATATCATGTTCTTTCTCGTTCTGGGGTTCATGCTCCCAGCGCACCCAAGACTTGGCCTTGGAGTTGGACTTTGGCTTGGCATTCTGACCCGGGTATTTGTAGACGCGCGCTGCCAGGAACTCTTCGTCCAGGTGGTCACCCGCGGGCTGCTCGGGGCCGTAGATGCGCCCCGCCGCCGGCGTGAAGCGCAAGCGGATGTGGGGATACCTCCTGTTGGGCTTGATGTAGCGCACCTCGCCGAAGCCGATCGAAGCGCCGGCAACAAAGTTCTTGCACTTACCCTCAAGCTTCTGAACCGCATGGTCTGAAAACCATTTGGTTTCTGCCTTGACTTTATCCCGATCATTGTTGGTGCGCCGGAACACCTTGCGATTTTCGACCTCGATGCGCCATTCCAGCTTGGCTTTCCTCAACATGTCTTGATCGAGGTGGACAAAACGGCCGTCATCAAGTTCGCCCCACAGCTCGAAGAACGGGGCCACCGGGCGGACCTTGCCGTCCTGCTTGAAAATGATCGTCTCCGGCGTCTTATCCCCCGTGATCTCACCGTTCGCCGAAACCTGGAACGTCGGCTCGGGTACGATGCGGCGATACCCGAGCGGGTCATCGTCCGCCTTCGGCGGTTCAAGTGTGTAATTGTCGACCGGTTCCGGGTGCGAGCCAAAACGCGCAAAAGCTAAAGGCGGCAGAATCGCAATTTTTTTGATCGTCATCGAACTAGCCCCCCAAGTTTACCGGAGCCCTTCAAAAACGGTGTTGATCCATTTAAGCGCGTCCCTGTCGGCTTGCATCAATGCCGCGAGGTAGTTTCTCGCCGCGGGTCTGGTCTCCACAGAGAATGCATATTTCTTGTCGCTGAGCAGCTTCTTGCAAAGCTCCTGCGATGTTGCGATCGCCTCCCTGTGAATCCGCCAGGTATCGCGCTCGTTGGGCGGAAGCGTCAGGCGGGAAGGCATCTGGAACGGGGGCCCGGCGCGCGGACTTTTCGGATCTTGCAGATCACTCAGATCTTGATCGTCTTTCAACGGCGACTTGACGAGAATTTCTGAAATCGCCTTTATGTTGTACATCTCGCCGAACACGCGGTGGATGATTTGTCCGCGCAGATGCGCCGTCGCCGGCGGCGGATGCCGTCTGGTCAGCGTGAGCGCGTGCAGCAGCCAGGTCAGCAGCATGCGATATCGAACATTGAAAAGCCCCGCCCACCGGCGCGACCGCCTGCTTTCGATCTTGGTGCTGCTTGCAGTTGTGCCCTGCGCCGAAGGGCGGTCTTCCGAATAGTCGCTCGACGGGTTGTACGGAACGTTCCAGCTGAACTCACTAGCATCCTTATAGTTGCAAAGCTCCTCGTACATCGCGCGCAAGCGCCCGTAATGGCTGTCTTCAGGTTTTACCTTATGAATACTGGGGCGGATCGCTCGCAGGATAGGGGTGCCTCCCATCAATTCGTCGACCGCAACGAGGCCTTCGCCCTGCTCGGAAAGCTCCGCGAGAGCGAGAATGGCCTGCTCTCGAGTCGTGACTTTGCTGATGAAGAGGGTGGCCCGTTCGGAGCCTGTTTGCGCTGCGAACTCTGGAGTTGTCGTCTTCGGTGCAGGTTCGCCGCGGTAGCTGCGCCCCCAGTCATCCCAACTCATTTGGCCGAAAGCGGCATCGACAAAGCAGTGGTCCGGGATTTTCTCGGGATCGCCGAGAATCCCGACGATCCGGTGGTAAAGCTCCCCGACGTGTTTGACTTCGTCCCCTTTGACTTCGTCCCCGAAGTTTTCTCCGTGCTCCTTGACGTGCGTCTCCGCGGCCGCGCGAATTGCATCGTACTCTGCACGGCGCTCCTTTTCCAAACCCACGGGCATTTCTGCATAGCAATAGCAGGCCAGGGAGCCGTGGGTCAGGCGCTCAAGCTGGAACGGAAAGGCCTGGAACGGCGTGTGAAAGGGGTAGTCCTCGCGGTCGATGTTGATGGGGCCGCCAAGCAGCGCGAGAACGTTCTGCACCGTCAGCAGATGCCCCATTTCCTCACGCGCGATCAGCAACAGAGCCTCGCGCCAGCGCCGCGCCTGCTCGACATCGTCGCGCAGCGAATAGGCCGCGTACAAATATTGCACCATGAGGGCATGCTCGATCGACGCCCCCATCTGCAAGAGCACGAGCAGATGTTCGTACCAGGAAAGTTCTCGGCTCTTGTCGATCTGACGCTCTTGACGTGGCTGCACGACAGTCCTCCCCAAGCAAACAGATCCTAGCTCACGTCATCTCCCTGAAAATCGACGGCATGCACAACCAGCATATCCCAACGATCGGTTCCACACCACCACAAGGTGAATCATGCGTCGTCACGACGCGATCGCAGCGCGGACCCTCCGCTGCGCTCCCGCCCATACGGCGCTTTTGTTTTCCAATTTCTACGGGCCCTTCGCGCGGGCAGGGCATCCAAACACGAACCGCCGCGTCCCTAGGTATCCCCATGAGAACAGAGACCCTCGTGCGGAGCCTCCGCATTCCGGACCCCACATCTGCTTGGGGAGTTGCCCCACGTCGCGAAGCAGGTGTGAGTTGGAGAAAAGTTGGAGAAGCCGGGGGCCAGCAACTCAAAAAATCAGATAAGCGGTTGAAATCGCTGGCGCTCCCTAGGGGAATCGAACCCCTGTTTCAGCCTTGAGAGGGCCGCGTCCTAACCGCTAGACGAAGGGAGCGTGAGGGACAGGACATAGCCGCGAATTCCGCTGGCGGCAAGCGTGATTGGGCGACTTTGCGAAACTCGGATTGGAACGGGCTTAATTTCTCGGTGTCGTTCTGGCGAAAGCCAGGACCCCCGCGCGAGCGCTTGCGCTCGTCGCGATTACCCCGGCTAGACATTGTTGCGGCAAATCCCAGGCGACCATCTCGCTTTACGAGAGCGCGTTTTGCGCGCCCCGGGACGACGGTTTGAGGATGTGGCCGCTTCTCGAGCTTGCCTTGGCCGGCAGCGGCGAGCTCGCCTTACGGCTCGTTGGCAAATTTAAGCCGTCCTACCGGCTTCAGCGTGTGGGCGTCGAAGGTGCGGATTTCGGTGACCCCGCCGATATCGAGCGTCACCACCAGCCGATCGCCGGCAACCGCGGTCGACACGATCTTGGCGCCTTTCGGCACGGTGGCGGTGACGTCGCTCAACGCCTCGGTCGCCCTTCCCTCGGACTTGAAAAGGCGGTAGCCCACCGCGATCAGGACGGCGCAGATTGCCAGCGCCGTGGTCAACCCCGCGATCAGCATCATCCGCCGCACCCGCGCGAACAGCGCGGCTTGCTCGGAGGTCGGTTCGGGAACAGCGGTTTCGGTCGTCATGCAGAGCTCTGGGTCAGCGCAAAGGTTGGAGGTTGTCGTCGCCGGCGACGAGGGGTCGGCCCGGCTCGATCGGGTGCTGGCCGCCCGCCTGCCGGAGCTGTCGCGATCAAGGCTGAAAACCCTGATTCTGGCGGGCGCGGTGAGCCTCAAAGCCGCCGCGATCCGCGATCCCGCTTACCACGTCGCATCCGGCGATACGATCATAATCGACGTGCCGGAAGCCGCCCCCGCCGAGCCCATGGCTGAGGATATCGCGCTCGATATCGTGTTCGAGGACGACGACATCATCGTCATCAACAAACCGGCGGGCCTCGTCGTGCACCCGGCCGCCGGCCACGAGACGGGCACGCTGGTGAACGCGCTGATCGCCCATTGCGGCACCTCGCTGTCCGGCATCGGCGGAGTACGCCGGCCCGGCATCGTGCACCGGCTGGACAAGGACACTACCGGGCTGATGGTGGTCGCCAAGAACGACCTCGCCCACCAGTCGCTATCGGCGCAATTCGCCGACCATGGTCGCACCGGCGAAATGCGGCGTGGCTATCTCGCCTTTGCCTGGGGCGTGCCGAACCGGCAGCGCGGTACGGTCGATGCGCCGATCGACCGTCACCCGCATGCGCGGGAGAAAATGGCGGTGAGGCAAAGCGGCCGTGTAGCGGTGACGCATTGGGAGATCCTGGAGAGCTTTACCGGACGCGACGGCAAGCCGGTCGCCGCGCTGCTCGCCTGCGAGCTCGAGACTGGGCGCACCCACCAGATCCGCGTCCACCTGTCCCATATCGGCCACCCCCTGATGGGGGATGCCGTCTACGGCCCGCACTTCAAGACCAAGGCGAACCAGCTCGGGCCGGAATCGCAAGGCGCCCTCGCCGACCTTGGCCGGCAGGCCCTGCATGCTTATCTGCTGGTAATCCAGCACCCGCGAAGCGGAGAACTCCTTCACTGGGAACAGCCCTTGCCGGAGGATTTGCTTCTCCTCGAGGGGAGGCTAAAAGCGGCGCTATGACGCAGGCCGCTTCAGAAAACCTTTACATTACAAAAAGTTATAGCAGCCACACGGGGACGTGACGTCAACAATCCTTCCCTAATTGCCTCCCGATGAGGTATATTGCGCCTGCGTTGAAAGATCGACGCGGAACATCGCAGCTCGACTGGCTTTAACCAAGCGGTCGTCTGCCTGGCCCGCCGCTATCGGGGGCCTGAACCTTTGGAGGGCGCAAGTATGGCCCGTGCAGCTACGTTGCCGGTTCTGAATGGAGAATCCGGCCTTTCCCGTTACCTCGCCGAGATCCGCAAATTCCCCATGCTGGAACCCCAGCAGGAGTACATGCTCGCCAAGCGTTGGCGCGAGCATGACGATCGGGACGCGGCGCATCAACTCGTCACCAGCCACCTCCGCCTCGTGGCCAAGATTGCCATGGGCTATCGCGGCTACGGCCTGCCGATCTCCGAGGTTGTCTCGGAAGGCAATGTCGGCCTGATGCAGGCGGTGAAGCGATTCGAGCCCGAAAAGGGTTTTCGTCTCGCCACCTACGCCATGTGGTGGATCAAGGCGTCGATTCAAGAGTACATCCTGCGTTCCTGGTCGCTCGTGAAGATGGGCACCACCGCGAACCAGAAGAAGCTGTTCTTCAACCTGCGCAAGGCGAAGAGCAAGATCTCGGCTCTGGACGAGGGTGATCTGCACCCCGACCAGGTGAAGCTGATCGCGAGCCGCCTCGGCGTCACCGATCAGGACGTCATCGACATGAACCGCCGCCTCGGCGGCGACGCGTCGCTGAACGCACCGATCCGCGACGACGGTGAGGCCGGCGAATGGCAGGACTGGCTGGTCGATACCTCGCCCAACCAGGAAGCCTTGATGGCCGAACACGAGGAATACGATCATCGCCGTGACGCCTTGAACGGCGCCATGGGCGTGCTCAACCCGCGTGAACGCCGCATCTTCGAGGCGCGGCGCCTTGCGGACGAGCCGATGACGCTGGAAGACCTCGCGGCCGAGTTCGGCGTCTCGCGCGAGCGCGTCCGCCAGATCGAGGTCCGCGCCTTCGAGAAGGTGCAGGCCGCGGTCAAGGGCACCATCGCGAAGCAGGAACAAGCAGCGCTGGAAGCCGCGCACTAAGCGCGAGACTTTCCGGCGCCAGAAATTGGCGGATCGAAGAGACCTAAAAGCCGGCGGCAACGCCGGCTTTTTTGTGTGTGGTGGAACGCGACCAATCTCGCGGTGTCATGCCCAGGTTTGACCGGGGCATCCAGTACGCCGCGGCCGCCGCGGCTTGTCGATTCAATCACGACCGTCTCGGAGTACTGGATCGCCCGGTCGAGCCGGGCGATGACGGCGGTGATTGTGGTTAGTAAAATGCCTGGAAATACTCCGCGAGCGAGTCCACCTCGCCCGGCGTCGCCAGTTGCACTGGCGCCGCCTAGTACGCTCGACCATGCGTCCATCGCGGCTATTTGCGCGACAGGTCAAACTCTTCGGTGCGCTCAGCGGCTCCCCACCGGCGACGGCCGGGCTACTTTGCATGGGGTTGTTTTCGACATTTTGGTCCGGACCCGCCCGCCGGGCCATCAAGCCAGGCGATGATGGCGTTACTTGCGCTCAACAAAACGCGCGAAGCTGGTCCCTATTCGCCCCACTCCCTCGCCAGGGTCGCGAGCCGGCAGCCTTCGCAGTAGCGGGCGTCCTTGAAGTCGATCCAGTTGTGCGCATAGACGTGGTCGAGCGGGATGGCGTAGCGTGCCCGCAGGACGGCCACGAGGATGCGCCATGCCGCAACCTGCGCCTCGGTCGGCCCCCTCGTCACATCCGGAAAATTGCCGGCGAACTCGACACCGATCGAGTTGTCGCGCACGACCCGATGGTAAGTCGCGGAGTTGTCGATGAAGGTGTTGTCGTTGCGATTGGCGCCATCGCCATGGGTCGGAACGAGGTTCTCAGGGACGGCCCAATAGACCGTTCCGTCGGTCTCGACCCATATCGTGACGCCGCGCCGCGTCGGGTTCTTCGATTGCGCAAGGGCACCCATGCGGGCCGATCCCGCAGGCCCCTCGGTCTGGTGCACGATGATGTTGTGCCAAGCATGGGCTGCCGCGACGTCGCCCCAGGGCGCGAGCCAGACCATGTTCAGGCCGGGAATCGTCGGCGTGCCCGACGAGCGCGCCAGTCTGGCAAGGTCGGGGTCGGTTGCGGCGGCCGGAGCCAGCAGTGCAAGCGCGGCGAGCAGCGCCGCGAGAAAGCGGGAAAGCATGAGGCGGGGCGGTCCGTTGCGTCTCCAGCCTAACATGCGTCAGGCGAATTTGCGTGCCGCTTCCGTTAGCAGCTGCAGCGCATCCGGCTGGAGCGGTGGCGCTGGATCGTAGATCGCGAAATCGTTCTTGCCGCTTTTCTTGGCGGCATAGAGCGCATGATCGGCGTTCGCCATCAGCCGGTCGGGAAATTGACCGATGCCGCGCTCCCACTGCGCGATGCCGATCGAGACCGCGATCGGAATCTCGCCTCCTGCGCAGGTCTCGGCATCCCTGCGGCAAACGTCCAGCACGCGGCGGGCAATCAGCGCGCCCTCGGTCTGCGTCGAGGACGGCAGCACGATACAGAACTCGTCGCCACCGGTGCGGGCGAGCATGTCGCCAGGCCTGAGGCGCGTCTGCGCCATCAAGGTGAAATGCTGCAGGCAGGCATCGCCCGCAGCATGTCCATGGGTGTCGTTGATGGCCTTGAAGCCGTCGAGATCGATGACCAGCAGCGAGAACGGCTTGCCGCTGCGCTCCGAGCGGGCACACTCTTCGGTGAGGCGCTGCAACAGGTGCCGCCGGTTGGCGACACCCGTGAGATCGTCGAGTAGCGCGAGATCGGCGACCTCGTTGCGCAGGCGCTCGATTGCCATCAACAGGCAGCCGAAATTCCAGGCCATCGCCAGGAATACCAGCACCAGGATCAACGCGGCCTGCAATCCGTTGAAATTGATCGCGGTGATGGCGCCGCCGAAGCCGAGCAGCGCGGCAACGGAGCGGATCAGATGCGCAGACAGCAGCATGAAGGCGACGATCGCGGCGAGCCGCGCGCCGGGATTTTCCCGGCCATCCTGCTTGCCGAGGAGAAGCGGCAGCACCATCACGATCGGCGTCGATTGTCCCAATGAATAAATCAGGACACGCGCGGGCATGTAGTCGATCACGACAAGGAATCCGGCGAGGCCGGCCGTGGTCAGCAGCGAGATCCCGATCGCCGTGCGCCAGGCCACCGGCTTGTTGTAGAATCGCGCCACGCCCATGCAGGCGAGCCAGGACGAGAAGATCATCAGCCCGCCGCCGGCAATCAACGGAAAGCGCGGATCCATCACGCCGCGCAGCATGGTGATGCCGGCACCGACCGCCGCGAGCACCGCGGCCGCCGTCCAGAACCGTGCCGCCTCGAACTTGGGATAGGCGTTGGCCACGTAGGCCCAGATGAGGCCCAGCGCCAGGAAATTGATGACGATGACGATCCAGAGTGTCGACACGCTCAGCATGGCGACTGCGAGACACGTGTCGTCTCGCCCTCTCCGTTTGGCAGCCGTCCGTCCATGACCATCCCCGTCTTGTTACGGAGGACAATGCGCGCGGCGCGCTTAACGGAGTCTCACCGCGATCTGCGAAAGCGCGCCCTTGGTTTTGGATTGATGAACGCCGCGCGCGTTGGCGGATCGTTAGCCATGCCGTGCGGGCATCTGGCGGACGGTTGCAGGCGGATTCGCGGACGGAAATCACCTATAAGAGCGTTTGAGCTGTGGATAACGTAATGACAGCGGCGTGACAGCGCGGGGCAGGCGCCCGCGAATCTGCTGAGTTTGGCGTCGAGGATGTTGCGAGGCTGGCCCTCCGCCGAGCATCCCTCGTGTCGCGTTCCACCATTAACCCTTGAGAGGATACTATGGCTAAGAAAGCGAAGAAGGCGAAGAAGGCGAAGAAGGCCAAGAAGGCGAAGAAGAAGTAACGCTACTTCTTGTTCTGCCCGGGTGGAGCCTCGCTCCGCCCGGGCATCAGATCGGACGAGACGAAAAACAGCGGGCACAAGGCCCGCTTTTTCATTGGCTAAGCGTCGGCTGCTTCGCTCCCTTCTCCCTAAGGAAAGGCGAAGCGCCTACCGCTCCGCGAACGCCAGTCTCGCGCCGAGCACAGAAAAACCGGCGGCAAAACTGCGGCGGAGCCAGGCCATCACACGAGGGCGGGAAATGACGCGCTCGCGGACGGAGGCGGCAAACAGGCCGTAGACCACGAACACGGCAAAGGTCATCGCCATGAAGACCCCGCTCAATTCCAGCATCCGCGCCAGCACATGCGCCTCATCAGCAGCAATGAACTGCGGCAGGAAAGCGAGGAAGAAGATCGAGAGCTTCGGATTGAGGATGTTGATCAAAAAGCCGGTGACAATCACCCGCCAGCTCGAACGCTCCTTGATCCGCCCCTCCACCGCCAGCGCCCCGGTTTCGCGCAGAGCCTGCCAGGACATGTAGAGCAGATAGACGACCCCGCACCATTTCAGCGTCGCAAAGGCGAGCGCGCTGGTGTGAAGCACGGCGGCGAGCCCAAGCATCGCCGCCGTCATATGCGGCACGATGCCGAGCGTGCAGCCGAAGGCAGCAGCGACGCTCGCCCGCGAGCCGCGTGTCAGGGCCGCAGCCAGCGTGTAGAGCACGCCGGTGCCAGGCGAAGCGACCACGATCAGGGATGTGAGCAGGAAGGGCCAGGTCATGGCCCGACCTTATCACCGCGGCTGACGGTGACAATACGACGCCTGAACGGCCGTCAGGAGAGCTGGGCGATCTCGGCCTCGCGCAGCACGTCGAGCGGTGCCCAGGGCTTCGCCCAGAACTTTGCACCATCCGGCAAGGGCTGCGTCAGCGGACGTCCGGAGGTGACGACGACGTCCAGTCCCGGGTTGCGTTCCTTCGCGATGTGGGCAAGCTCGACCCCGTCTGTGCGGCCGGCGAGCTGCACGTCGGTCATCAGGAAACACAGCGTACCCGCCGCCACGTCGAGAACGTGCCGGGCATCTTCGCCGCTTGCGCACTGGATGACGTGATAGCCGCTCTCTTCCAAGAGAAGGCTGAGCATCTCGCGCTGCATGGCATCATCCTCGACAATCAGCGCCACTGCACGAAATGGCCGGGCCTGTCCCATAGGCTGCTCCTGATATTGCTGGTCATGGGCCTAAGTATCGTAGGTTAAAAGAGGAACCGCGAATTGGTTCGGCTCCGGACCAAATATTGTAAGTAGTGTTCCCTTCTTTGAACCCATGGAGCCCACCATGACTGCGATCCGCGGTGCCGCCGCCATCACGGGAGCTGCGAGCGGCATTGGCCGCGCGCTAGCGATCGAGCTCTGCGAGCGCGGCTGCGATCTCGCGCTTGCTGACCGCGACGAGGCCGGACTGAAGGCGCTGGCCGCCGAGATCGGCGGCATAAGCAAGATCAGCGTGCATCGCGTCGATGTCGCAGAGCCGAGCGAGATCGCGCTGTTTGCAATCGAGGCGGTCGCGGCGCACCCCGAGCTCAACATCCTCGTCAACAATGCCGGCGTCGCGCTGCTGGGCTCGTTCGAGGAGATCGACCAGGCGCAGATGGAGTGGCTGTTCAACATCAATTTCTGGGGCGTGGTGCACGGCACGCGCGCCTTCCTGCCGCATCTGAAGGCAAGACCGGAGGCACATATCGTCAATCTGTCCTCCAGCTTCGGCATCATCGCCCCGCCGGGACAATCGGCCTATGCGGCAGCGAAGTTCGCGGTGCGCGGCTTTTCGGAGAGCCTACGCCATGAGCTTGAGGTCGCGGGGAGCCCAGTGAAGCTGTCGGTGGTGCACCCCGGCGGCATCGCCACCAATATCGTACGCAATTCGCGCACCGGCGTTGGCGTCACCGACAATACCCGCCGCGCGCAGTCGATCGAGTGGTTCGAGAATGCCGCGAAGACGACACCGAAAGCCGCCGCGCTGCGGATCATCAGGGGCATCGAGCGCAACGAGCGGCGCATCCTGATCGGCAACGACGCCCGCTTCATGGATCTCCTGCAACGCTTCCGGCCGGGGACGTATTGGAAGCCGTTGCAACGAAGGCTGGAGAAGATGGCGCAGGGGAAGTGAGCGAGTGGCGCGACGATAGTGCCACACGCACCATTGTCATTCCCCGCGAAAGCGGGGAATCCAGTACGCCGCGGCTTCGCCGTATCAGTCACCGCTCTGGAATACTGGATCGCCCGCCTTCGCGGGCGATGACAGTTAATCTCGTGGATGTCGCTTGCCACAAGGTTGTCATTGCGAGGAGCAAAGCGACAAAGCAATCCAGACTAACTCCGCGGAAAGAATCTGGATTGCTTCGCTGCGCTCACAATGATGGTGGTTGAGGCTAGCTGCGCCCTCACTGCCCCATCAGCCGATCGGCAAAATAGCCGATGGTCTTGCGATAGATCAGCGCCCTGTTCCACTCGCGCATGGCTTCGAAATTGGCGGTGCCTTCGCCATAGGGCTGGCCCATCTTGAAGCCGTTGGTGTGCAACAGGTTGGCGGTCGAGGCGAGCACGTCGGCGGCGCTGTGGCGGAGGTCGACGCGACCGTCGCCGTCGAAATCGACGCCGTACTTGATATAGGACGACGGCAGGAACTGCGTCTGCCCGATCTCGCCGGCATAGGCCCCGATCAGATCGCGCAGCGGCAGGTCGCCGCGCTGCACGATCTTGAGCGCAGCGAGCAGTTCGCCCTGGAACAGCTCGGTGCGTCGGCAATCATGTGCGAGAGTTGCGAGCGTGCGGATCACCGGCAGCTTGCCCATATCACCCTTGCCGAAATCACTCTCCAGCCCCCAGATCGCAACAAGGATCTGCCGGGGCACGCCGAATTGCTGCTCGATGCGCGAAAGCAGCGCGGCGTGGCGCTGGAGCAGCGCGCGGCCGCCATTGATGCGTCCGGGACCGACGCGGGTCGAAACATACTGCTCAAAGCTCTTGTTGAATGTGTAGCGCTGGCGCCGGTCGAAGGCGAGCACCGCGCCGTCCTCGGTCACCCCGCCGAAGGCTGCACTGGTCACGCTCGGCGAAACGCCGGCCGCCTGCGCCTCCGATGCCATGCTGGCGACGAAGCTGTTGAAATCGCCGCCGCAGCGAGCGGCCTTAGCCGAACCGCCGGCCACGAGAACAACGGATGCGATGGCCAGGCCCAGTCTCAGCATGTTGAAAGATTCCTCTCATCTTCGCGCGAAGCAGCGCGCGATCATGCCCGGGAACAGGACTTGCGTCAAAGCGGCGCACCAGCTCCGCGCCAGAACCAATCGCGCTGCGGCTGCGACTAATGATGTGTATAAGAGACAGCTATCCCGGCGTCGGCCGGTTCGCAGGCAGTGTGATCACGGGCTATGTAACAAAGGATTTCGACGCGACGCGGATGCAGGCAGCGGCATTCAGGGACGGCCAGCCCACCGACGCGCGGCGGCTGGATGGCCGCGTCGTCCGCATCGCCTACCGCACCAGTCCCGGCCCCTCGATCCTGGAAGTGTCCCGAAATTTCGAAACGCAACTTGCAAAGGCCGGCTTGGAGACCCTGCTCGCCTGCGATACCGATGCCTGCGGCGCCATACCCTTCACGGAAAGCATCGATACGCTGCCGGTCCCGCAGATGTGGGTCGACGGCTTCAACTACCACTATTATGCAGGCCACAAGAGCGACGCCGGCCGCGAGACCTATGCCAGCGTGATCGTCAGCCAGAACAACCAGGAAATTTTCGCACAGCTCACTGTCACAGAGTTGGGGGCAATCGAGAACAAGATGGTGGATGCCGCCGCGATGGCGAAAGGCCTTGGCGAGGCCGGACACATCGCGCTCTACGGCATCTATTTCGATACGGACAAGGCCGTGCTCAAGCCCGAAAGCCGCCCGACGCTGGAGCAGATTGCAAAGCTGCTGACCAGCCAGCCGCAGCTCAACGTGTTCATTGTCGGGCACACCGACAGCCAGGGCGCCTACGACTATAATCTCGATCTGTCACGCCGCCGCGCCGAAGCGGTCGCGGCCGAGCTCGTGAAGAGTTTTCGTATCGCGCAGACCAGGCTGCGCACGGCAGGAGTCGGACTGCTCGCGCCGGTCGGCTCCAACGCGACGGACGCCGGCCGCGCCCTCAATCGCCGGGTGGAGCTGGTGGCGCCATGAAAACCGACCAACTTTCTCGTCATTCCGGGCTTGGCCCTTCGGGTTGCCCCGGAATGACGAGCGCGAAACTCTGCCTCTAACGGCTTGATGCTTCGCGCGCCGGTGCTAACCTCGAACCACCGGTGCAGACAAAGCTGTACGTCATGCCCAACGACCAACAACCTGCTCACCCAACCCGCCCCGCGCTCCTGCGTGCGCCGCTGTTCCGCCTGCTCGCCATCAACCTCGCGATCGGCGCCTGTGCCGCGACGCTGCTTGTCGGCGGGCTGCTGCTCGTCAATCCCGCGCACTTACGTGATCTCATCGTCGCCGACAGTTCGCCGGTCGTCGCGATTCTCCTCCTGCTCGGCTCCTTCCTCGTCACTTTCGGCTCGGCCGCGATGGGGACCGCCATCATGGCGCAAGGACGCAAGGAGAATGACGGCGGCGGCAGCGGCGGAAAGCTGCACCTGGCACCGCAGAAGCTGATCGACGAGGTGCGTTAGCGTGCATACGTAGCCGAATGCACCATTGACGTGCGATGGAACTGATGCAGTTCGCTGCCGCCCTACACAATCGCAGCGAGTTCCAATCGCGGCGTTGTGATCAGCATAGCTCAAGAGGCGAAGTTCGTTCGAATCAAACGTAAAACGCGAATGGCGATTAACTTATGTGGGTTGCACTCACTGCGACATCGCCCTGTCACAATTTTATCTTGCCAACACATCGATCAGGCGATAGAGTTCTATTTTAGGTTGTTGTCCCTGCCAGCCCCGGGCGACGCTGAAGACCAAAAATAAACGGCGGGCTTTCCGGCCCGCCGTTTATTGAGGCTGAGGGCCGCACCAGACCTTACGCGGCGTTTGACGCTTCCATCTTGCAAACAGTTTCGTCGATCGATGGCGCGGCCACGGGCGCCGCGCTCACCGCCTGCAGCCCACAAAGCCATTTGACTATAGCGCGGTGATCGACGACAAGCCGCCATGGCCAAAAAACCCGGAACTAACCCCAAAGGCGAATTCGCCTTCTTCAACGTCGTCTATGAAGACGATTCCCAACGCTCCAACCGCCGCGTGCCTGCCGAATTGCTCAGCGGCCTCGATGGCGACGAACCCGCACGCGGCTTCATCCTAGAGCAGGACCGCGAGATCGCCGAAAAGTCCGGCCGGCCGGCGCTTGAGATCAAGCGGATCGAGCGCGTGGGGGCGAAGAAGAAATAGGCAGACATCGACCGGCGCTCACCAGCGCCCGCACCACTTGTTCCAGGCAAACAGCAGATCGGCAAACCGGTCATAGAAGAACCGCGTGAACGGCAGCGCCACGCGATTGCCGAACAGCGCCGCAAGCCACCTCTCGCCCGGCGTCAACTGCCACAGCGCAATCGCGACATCCGCGCCAACGACGAGCCGGCCGGCTTCATCGGTCGCGTGCAGGCGCCGCCTGATGTCGTCGAGCGAGGCGCCGAAGCGCGCCAGCGCATCGGGCTGTTCATTGATGTCCCTGAACTCGACCGTGCCCGCCCGCACCAGCGCGAGCAGCTTGTTGCGCTGCCAGTCGATGCCGGCATCGCAGACGGGGCAGCGGGTGTTGTACCAGACGGTGAAGTGGGAAGCAGACATTCGCGCCTACCAGGTTAATTGCTCAACATATTCAAACCAACGCTCCAACCGCCGTGTCCCCTCCGAGCTGCTCGGCGGCCTCGACGGCGACGAACCCGCGCGCAGCTTCATCAGGGAGCAGGACCGCGAGATCGCGGAGAAGAGCGGCTGCCCGCCGCTGGAGATCGAGCGGATCGAAAGGGTTGGAGCGAAGAAGAAGTAGGCTTCGGCTCCATCCACGTCATTGCGAGCGCAGCGAAGATTCCATGGGGAGTGGATAGCGACCGGGTCTGAGGCCAGACTGAGGTTGCTGAATCCATTCAACCTGGAGACGACGATGTTGCTCGATCATCCTTCCGACGGACTGGCCGCTATCCGCACGCAGTTTGGCGCAATTTTTGTGTCATTGGAAGCGTTCAATGCAAAGATGTGGCGGGACTCCGGCGATCCTGGATGGCAGCCATGGGATCCCGCAAACCGTGCATGGACTTGGCGGGGTTCGTCCGATCAACTGCTGCCGACAACACCAATCGAAATCGAACGGTTCGATGGCCCACTATTTCTCAGTCACGGTACGGGGGACGCGACTTGGTCCGCAGAGATGACACGCCGACTATGGGAACGATTGAAGCATCACGGTCGGACTCCCGAAGTGCATCTTTACGAGGGAGAGGGGCACGGATTCACCAGCGACGCTGAAAATCAACAAAACGAACGTCTCATTGATTTCTTCGTCCGCCATTTGCGCTAGGGAGCCTGTCCGGCCTCCGCTTCCGACCGCATGTTGAACGTCCGCAACTGCCTCATCTCCGAAGTCGGGCACCGTCCACTCTTTTGTTTTGCCGTTGGAGGAGAAGCGGACATAGTTCGGGCCATCGCCTGGTGAATACAAGCCGCAGCCTGGATTGCTTCGTCGCAAGCGCTCCTCGCAATGACGGGGCGAGAGCCGGGTCAAAGAAAAACGGCGGGCTGTCGGCCCGCCGTTTTCGTTCTGATTGAAACTCGAATCAATTGTCCAAGAAGCTCCGCAGCTTCCTGCTCCTTGACGGGTGCTTCAACTTCCGCAGCGCCTTCGCTTCGATCTGACGAATACGTTCGCGCGTCACGCTGAACTGCTGGCCGACTTCTTCCAGCGTGTGGTCGGTGTTCATGCCGATGCCGAAGCGCATGCGCAGCACGCGCTCTTCGCGCGGCGTGAGCGAGGCGAGCACGCGCGTGGTGGTCTCGCGCAGGTTCGACTGGATCGCGGCGTCGATGGGCAGGATCGCGTTCTTGTCCTCGATGAAATCGCCGAGATGCGAATCCTCTTCGTCGCCGACGGGTGTTTCGAGCGACAAGGGCTCCTTGGCGATCTTGAGGACCTTGCGCACCTTCTCCAAGGGCATGCCGAGCTTCTCGGCAAGCTCTTCCGGGGTCGGCTCGCGGCCGATCTCATTGAGCATCTGGCGCGAGGTGCGCACGATCTTGTTGATCGTCTCGATCATGTGCACGGGGATGCGGATGGTGCGCGCCTGGTCGGCGATCGAGCGGGTGATCGCCTGCCGGATCCACCACGTCGCGTAGGTCGAGAACTTGTAACCGCGGCGATACTCGAACTTGTCGACCGCCTTCATCAGGCCGATGTTGCCTTCCTGGATCAGGTCGAGGAACTGCAGGCCGCGGTTGGTGTACTTCTTCGCAATCGAGATCACGAGGCGGAGGTTGGCTTCCACCATCTCCTTCTTGGCCTGGCGGGCTTCGCGCTCGCCCTTCTGCACGGAGTGCACGATCTTGCGGAATTCGCCGATCTCGAGACCCGTGAGCGCCGCGAGCTGATGTACCTCGTGGCGGAGGTCCTTGATGCGGTCCTTCTCGTGATGGACGAAATTCTTCCAGCCCTTGGCCGAAAGCTTTGAAACCCGGTTGAGCCAGCGCGGATCGAGCTCGGAGCCGGTGTAGTTGCGCAGGAAGTCGTCACGCGCGACGCCGTGGCTGTCGGCAAGACGCATCAGGCGGCCCTCATGCGAGACGAGGCGCTTGTTGATGTCGTAGAGCTGCTCGACGAGTGAATCGATGCGGGCCTGGTTGAGGCGCAGCGACTTCACCTCGACGATGATCTCGTCCTTCAGCTTCCGGTACTTGCGCTCCTGGTGCGGCGAGAGCGACGGGCCGTGCGTCGTGCTCTCGAGCTGGTTCTGGATGTCCTGCTCCTGGAGCTTGCGCAGCTTCTTGTAGTTGTCGGCGATCTTGTCGAAGATCTCGACGACCTTCGGCTTGAGCTCGGCTTCGATTGCCGCGAGCGACATCTGGTTCTCGAACTCGTCGTCCTCGTCCATGTCGGCTTCGGCGGCGGCTTCCGCCGGATCCTTCTCGGCCTCAGTGCCATTGCCGACACCGGGCGCGGGACGGAACGGGGTCGGCGACGGGGGCGCGGCGGGCGGGGCAACATGCGCAGGCGCAGCGGCAGTCGTCACAGCAGCTTCGCCGCCCTCGGCCGGCGCTTCGCCGTTCTCCCCGGCGGGACCGCCGATCATCGCGGTGTTCATGCCGCCCTTGGCATCCGGGCCGGCATAGGTCGCTTCGAGATCGATGATGTCGCGGAGGAAGATCTTGCCTTCGTTGAGCTCGTCGCGCCAGATGATGATGGCCTGGAAGGTCAGCGGGCTTTCGCAGAGGCCAGCGATCATCGCCTCGCGGCCGGCCTCGATGCGTTTTGCAATTGCGATTTCGCCCTCACGCGAGAGCAATTCGACCGTGCCCATCTCGCGCAGATACATGCGCACGGGATCGTCGGTGCGCTCGCCCGGCTCGCTCTTCTTGACCTCGGTGACGGCCTTCTGGGTGACCTCGACGAGCTCGTTGTCGGTCTCGTCCTCGCCGCCCTCGTCCTTGTCCTCCTCGCCTTCGCTGTCGTCGGCTTCGGTGACGTTGATGCCCATGTCCGAGAGCATGGACATGATGTCCTCGATCTGCTCGGGCGAGGTCTGGTCGGACGGCAAGACTTCGTTAAGTTGATCAAAGGTCACGAAGCCGCGCTTCTTGGCCTGCTTGATCATCTTCTTCACTGCCGCGTCGGACAGGTCGAGCAACGGCGAGGGCGCGTCCTGGGAATCCTTCTCCGGAGCGTCCGCTGCCTTGTCGTCCTTTTCCTTGTCCTTCGCCTGCAGCGTCTTTGCCTTGGTGGCCATCCATTGCTCCTAAACGCGCTTCATACAGGCGGCTCGCACGGCGCCTGCCTGAATTCACTTGAACTTGTTTCGACGCTCTCGCTTCGTCAGATCTCGACACGGAAAGGGCGGCGCAAACCTCTATCGCCACCCCAGAACTTCTCTCGCCGGATTTGCCTAACGCTTCGTAAGCACCTTTGTCGCCGGCGAATGCAGGTAGAGTGCCAACAGCGAATGCGCGGATTTATTCCTGACGCGTCTGTTTTGCCTGCGGCCGCCTGTTGGCCAAAGTGCTACAAGACCGTTAAGCCTCGATTAACCCTGTTTCTGCCGCCAAACCTTGGATTTGGCGAGTCTTTTTGCGGTTCCGGCCCCGGCCGTCCGCATGATTCTTCGTTTCACACGCTCTTCTGAAACCGGCCCGACAGCTCGCCAAAACCCTCGATCAGGGCCTCGGTACCGTCGACCTCGGCCATCCTGGCCTTGACGTCACGCAGCCACGCCAAATTGGCCTCGCTGGGGTCTTCCCCCAAGGCCAGCTCGGCATCCTTCAGCTCCCTAAGTAGTGAATGCCACTGCCGATGCAAGGCGACGAGCTGATTCCATGTGGCAAGAACGTCATCCCGCGCCGCGCCCTCACGGGCCCCGAACACGGCCTGGGTCGTGATGGCTCGCTCAACCCTTTGAAGTAGCGGAGAAAATCCACTCCGATCGAGGTCGGCACGCATCTTCTCGGCCTGCTCCGAGGGGTCCGGGCTGTGGTGATGGTCGTTGGCGAAGGCCGCGATAATACCGGCGCGGAGCTTGTGGGCCTCGGGGTGGGCAAGCTCCAGCGCGGCCACCTCCTCCAGATGGTCGTGCAGCAGCCAGGGGTGGTTGATCAGGCTTTGCAGGATCAGCGCTTCCCGCCGGGAGATTGCGCTGCGCTGTCCTCGCATGATCGGGCTTGCCGCAAGCTGCGGGCTCGCCGCCTGGTAGGGGCCGGAGGGGAGCGAGGTGGGAATCGGGCCGCCGCGGCGCCCCTGGCCGGCGAATCGATTCGCACCGCTCCCGCCGCGAGGCTGGAAGGAGCGGCCGGGTTGCGAGCGGAAATTACCGCGACCGGCGAAGCCGCCGCGGCCACCGCCTTCAGGCGCAAAGGTGCGCTGGAGGCGCTCGGCCAGATCCTGGCGATAATAGCGGCGCACGACCTCGTCGCGGATGCCGTTGCTGAGTTCATTGATGCGCGCCTCCAGCGCAGCGCGGCGCTCGGGCGTGACAAAGCTGCCGCCTTCGAGTTCGCGCGACCAGATCACGTCCGCAAGCGGGCGCGCCGCCGCGATCACTTCCTCGACCGCGCCGCGGCCGCCGGAGCGCACCAGATCGTCTGGGTCCTGCCCCTCCGGCAGCAGCGCGAAGCGCAGGCTCTTTCCGGGCGCGAGGAATGGCAAGGCGAGGTCCGCAGCACGATAGGCCGCCTTCTGCCCGGCCTTGTCGCCATCGAAGCAAAGGATCGGCTCGTCCGCCATCTTCCAGAGCAGAGCGAGCTGGCTTTCGGTCAGCGCGGTGCCGAGCGGGGCGACACTGCCTGCAAAGCCCGCGGTGACCATGGCGATGACGTCGACATAGCCTTCGACCACGATCAGCGCCGCACCGTCATGCGCAGCTTTCCGCGCGGTGGCGTGGTTGTAGAGATTGTCGCCCTTGTGAAAGAGCGGCGTCTCCGGCGAATTCAGGTATTTGGCCGGGACGTCCTTCTCCAGCGCCCGCCCGCCGAAGGCGATGACGCGGCCGCGCAAGTCCGTGATTGGAAACATCACGCGATCGCGGAAGCGGTCGTACGGCACGGGGATATCGTTGCCTGCCACGAGCAGGCCGGTCTCGACCATGTCGTCGACGGAAACGCCCTGCTTGCCGAGATACTCCTTCAACGCGAAGCGCTCGGGTGGTGGCGGCGCATAGCCGAGGCGGAATTGCAACTGCGTCGCAGGCGAGACGGCGCGATCGGCGAGATAGCCCCGCGCCTTGGCGCCGAGGCGGGAGGCCAGCGTCTCGGCAAAGAACTTTGCGGCGAGCTCCATGACGTCATGCAGTGTCCGGCGCCGCTGCTCATGCCGCGCGGCATCCGGGGTTGCCGCCGGCAGCGGCAGGCCCGCCATGTTGGCAAGCCGCTCGACCGCTTCGCCGAACGGCAGGCCGTCGGTCTCCATCACGAAGTTGATGATGTCGCCGTGCTTGCCGGAGGAGAAGTCGTGGTAAAAACCCTTCTGGTCGTTGACGTAGAAGGACGGCGTCTTCTCCTGCTGGAACGGCGACAGCCCCTTCCACTCGCGCCCCGCCTTCTTCAGCTTCACGCGCTTGCCCACGACCTCGGAGACCGAAAGCCGGGCACGCAGCTCGTCGAGGAATTGGGGCGTGAAGCGCATAAGGTGATTCTAGACGTGAGTCGGGGCCCTGTGCCAGCCGGCTAGGCATATAGGGCTGGCTCACGGAAATACGACGGTCGTGGGGTTTCTCCCGGATATTCACAGGGGCTTTCCCGCCACGTCGCGCTTGAACCCCGCAGTGTTCCGCGCTTCCATGCTCCGATGTTCACGACCTTTCGAGGCGGCCACAGCGGGGGTTGGCGCGTCACCTCGATCTCACCCGTGAAGGGTGATCCCCTGCCATTCATGCCGGCGCTGTCGGTGGTCGACAGCGAGGCGGCCGCGCTGCCGCTTGTGCCCTCGCGCAATTCGTGGCGTCTGGTCGGCGTCGCAAGCTATCTCCGCTACACCGAGCGCGCCGAGAAGGAGCAGCTTGTCGCGGTGCAGGCCGGGCTCGGCCGCCCCGAGGCGACTTGCGCCGCGCTGATCCCGATCCGCAAATCGCAGGCCTGGTGGGACCTCACGGCCGAAGAGCGGCGCAGGATCTTCGAGGACAAGTCACACCATATCGCCAGCAGCCTGCGCTTTTTGCCGGCGGTCGCGCGGCAGCTCTATCACTGCCGCGATCTCGGCGAGCCCTTCGACTTCCTGACCTGGTTCGAATTCGCACCGGCACACGCCTCGCTGTTCGAGGAGCTGGTCGCAATGCTGCGCACGACCGAGGAGTGGTCCTACGTCGAGCGCGAGGTCGACGTGCGCGTGGTGCGCGAGGTGCTGGCGGGCTAGTCCTCGAGGAATCTGCCGGACGCGATGCGGGGCAGGTCCATGACCGGCCAGTTGTAGACGTAGGTCCAGGCGTTCTCGGTTGCGCCATCTGCGAGCGTGACGTCGATGAGCGCGCGCAGATATTCGGTCGGCTCGGGAAAGCCCTCGCCGCAGGCCTCATACATGTCGAGCTCGCGCAGCAACTCGTCAGGCGCGCGGAGGCGAAAGAGTTCGCCGTGCACGAGGTCGGACGGTGTGTCCGATAGCAGGAGCCCCGGATAATGCTTCACGAGAACGAGCCGGCCGCGGCAGGTCGCATCCCCAAGGAAATCAGCATGCGCCGCCAAGAGCCGCGCCATCGGATGGTCGAAGCCGCGCATCAAGGTGCCGTAGACGAAGAGACGATCGGTCATGGGGTGTCTATAGCCGTCAATTCTACGGAACAACAGCGCCACCCCCTCAATGTCGTCCTGGCGAAAGCCGGGACGACATTGGGAGGCATTGCCTATCACCGACGGTGGCGCGACGGCTCACGCCGCCTTCACCACCTCATCGCTGACCACCTCGAACTTCTTCAACTCCATCCGGCCAAAGCTCGTCGACAGCGCGACGTCGGCAGCGTCGCGTCCCGTCGCCATCAGGATGCGGCCGATGCGCGGGACATTGTGGCGGGCATCGAAGGTGAGCCACTTGCCAGAAAGATAGACCTGAAACCAACCGGAAAAATCCATCGGGAACGGCTCGGCCGGAATGCCGATGTCGCCCATGTACCCGGTGCAGTAGCGCGCCGGAATGCCCATGCAGCGGCAGAACGCGACCGCGAGATGCGCAAAGTCGCGACAGACGCCGGAACGGCTTTCATAGACGTCGTGCGCTGACTTCATGTGATGGGCGTGCTCATAACCGAAGGTGACGTGCTGGTGCACGAACTCGGTGATCGCGCAGACGCGCTTCCAACCAGGTTCACTTTTGGCGAACAGCGACCAGGCGATGTCGGTGAGCTTGTCGGTCTCGCAATAGCGGCTCGGCATCAGATAGAGCAGCAGCTCGTTGGGCAGCTGCTCGATCGGCAATTGCTGCGCGGTCGGCATCACCTCGTCCGCCAGGCCGGTGTCGCGCACCAGCGCGCTGCCTTTCAGCGTGACGCCACCCGCGGGTGCAACCAGGCGGCCGCAAACATTGCCAAAGCTGTCATGATAGAAGCGGATCGGCACATCTGGCTCGGCCACCACCGTCTCCTTGCCGACGATGTCGGCCTGGCGCGAGGGGTGGATGTTGAGCATGATCACCATCGGCGTCGACTGTGGCGCAGCGTAAGCAATCTCGAAGCCGACCTTGATGTCCATCTACAATACCTCTGGCTCCAGCTCTTCGTCGGTCTCTTGGTCGTCCGAGACCACCTTGATGTTCACCTCCATGGCCTCGAACGCCTCGGCCGAGCCGAGATAGACCCCATGCAGCGGGATCGCCTGGCGCGGATCGCGGGCCACCGCGACGCGGATCAGATCGCGCGTGCCGACGATGCCGTTGGTCGGGTCGAACTCGATCCAGCCCGCGCTCGGCAGGTACACCTGCACCCAGGCATGCGTCGAGCCGCCGCCGACATGGCGCGTCTCGAGATCCTCCGGCACGAAGATGTAGCCGGATACGAATCGCGCGGCGATGCCGAGCCGGCGCAGCGCCTCGATCATGAACAGCGCATAGTCGCGGCAGGTGCCGGTGCCCCTTTGCAGCGTATCGAGCGGATGCTGCGTGCCCTGCTCGTGACGCTTGCGATACTTGAAGGCCTTGCGGATGCCGTGCGTCATGCCGCTCAGGATCTTGAACGTCGGCGTCGGCGCCTCCTCGTCGAGGAAGCTGCGCGCCCATTCCGACAGCCCGCCGTCGGCATCGGCATATTGCGGCGTGATGTAGTGGCCGAGATCGGGGAATTCCTCGTCGTCATAGACGAAGGGATAGAAATAGGCCGGATCGTCCGGCGTCAGCGCGAACTCCTCGACCGGATTGTGCTCGACGGTGACGTGCCAGTCGAACGTCAAGACGTCCGCGCGCTCGTCGAAATTCGCGATCGCGACCGAGTTGCCGAACACGTCGTGGATCCAGTGCAGCGACATCGGCTGAGGCGAGATATGAAGCCGGCTGTCGAGCACGCGCAGATCATGACTGTCGCGCGGGCGCAGCATGATGCGATGCTCGCCGAACGCCACCGGGCGGTTGTAGCGATATTCGGTCTTGTGATGAATCGTGAGCAGCGGCATCGTTAGGCAATCATGGTGATTCTGGACCGGCTAATCTATAGCGTTGGCTGCTCAATTTTAAGAGCGGGGTGCATTTTCCATAGGCAATCAGGATGGTTTTAGAGGCGGCCGGCACGACGAATCAGCTTCTCGGCAAAGGCGATAGTCCGCCGGTGCACGAGACGAATGCGGCAGGAGGCGCGCCCTTCCTGCTCACTTGCGATCATTACGGGCGCGCGCTGCCGCACGCGCTCGGCGATCTCGGCGTCGCCGAAAGCGAGCTGACACGACACATCGCCTGGGACATCGGGATTGCCGGCGTCGCCGAGCGGCTCGCTGGGATGCTTGATGCGCACCTTATCGCACAGCGCTACTCGCGGCTCGTGATCGACTGCAACCGCCCGCCGGGCGTCGCAAGCTCGATCCCCGTGATCTCGGAGGCAACGGCGATCCCGCGCAATGAGGGGATTTCGGAAGGAGAGCGCGAGGCGCGACGCCGCGAGATTTTCGATCCCTATCACGGCCGTATCAATGCGGTGATCGACGCGCGCGTTCATGCAAAGCGCCCGACCGTGCTGGTCGCGCTGCACAGCTTCACGCCGGTCTACGCCGGCGTTGCGCGCCCCTGGCACATCGGCACGCTCTATCACCGCGACACCGTGCTGCCGCACCTCCTGCTCAAACATCTACGCAGCGAGAGCGATCTCGTCGTCGGCGACAACGAGCCTTATGCGGTGAGCGACCTAACCGACTACACCATCCCCGTCCACGGCGAGGCCCGCGGCCTCCTGAACACCGGCATCGAGATCCGCCAGGATTTGATCACGGACCAATCCGGCCAGCAGCGATGGGCGGAACGGCTGGCGAGGATTTTTGCCGAGGTCGAAGCGGAGCTGCGGGCGGAGAGGTTGGTGTAGCCCTCACTTCGCCCTTGTCAGCGCCAGCCAGATACCGCCACCGATCATGAAGCCGCCGGAGACGCGCGACATCATCCGCGTGCGGCGCGCCGAGAAGAATTTTCGCGCGCGGCCGGCAGCCGTGGCATAGAGCGCGTCCGTCATCGCTGCCGTCACCATAAACGTTGCACCCAGCAGCGCGACCTGCGGGAAGTGATCGCGGTTCATGTCCATGAACTGCGGAATGAAGGCGCCGAAAAACACCAGCACCTTGGGGTTCGACAGCAGCACCAAGAAGCCTTGCAGGAAGAAACCGCCGCGCGGCGGCGCCGGCGGCTCGTCGACCTTGACGCCCTCGACCGGCGCCCAGATCAGCTTGATGCCGAGCCAGATCAGATAGGCGGCACCGGCAAAGCGTACCCAGTCGAACCAGTAGCCCATGGTCGCCATCAGTGAGGTCAGCCCGATCGCGACGACGCCGATCACGATCGCCAGCCCCGCCTGCGCGCCCGCAACGTTGGTCAGCGCCGCCCGGGTTCCATGCCTGAGGCCATTGGCGATGACGAGCGTGACGATCGGACCAGGCAACAGCGCCAGCGCAATGCAGGCAGCGACGAAGGCGAGATAGGCTTGCAAGGACATCATGGGGCGGACTCGCTGAGGGAGTTGTCGTCGAATTAATGCACGTTTGGTGCGGCGGCGAAAGCTCGACGTGTGTCGCACGCAGAATCCACAAACGCCACCGTCATACCCCGCGCAGGCGGGGTATCCGGTACGCCGCGGCCCCTCCGTATCCCGTGACCGTCTCTACAATACTGGATCATCCGCTTTCGCGAAAGCGGGTGATGACGGCGGTGCGAGCGGCACGATCGTGCGCCTCTCACCTTCCGTCCAGTGCCGCAATCATCCATCGCTTCATCTCCTGCGTCTCCAAGAACTCAATCGCGGCGCGCTGCATCGCGCGCACCTCGCCTGCGCCCTGCACCACCGCGACCAGCAGATCGCAGCGACGCGACAGGGCAATGCCGATCGCCGTATGGCGCGCACCGTCCGACATGTCGAGATCGTAATGCCCGGCGCGGCCGTACAACTTGCCGACGCGCACCGCTTCGCCCGGCGCTGTCGCTGCAAAATGCGGGTTGATCAAGTCGAGATCGGCCACGCGATCGACCTCGTCATCATCGACGACGCCACGGTCGCAATTGCAGAAGCCGAGCTTTGCGCGGACGTAGAGCTCGGTGCCCGCGCAAGCCCCACCGCAGCGAAACGCACGGCCCGCAGGCCAGCCATCACGCGGGAACGGCCAGGCGGTCTCCCGCCAATGGACCGATGTCTCGGCCGGCACCGGCGCGAGTTGATACGCGCCGACCCCGGACGCGCCGAGCGCGATTGCGGAGGCCAATATGATCGCCGCGCGCCGCATCGTCAGTTCTTCGGCAGGCCGGCGACGGCGCGTGCGGAGCCCGTCAGCTCCAGAATGTGCAGGCCGGTGTTGGCGCGATCGACGATGTAGATGTAGCCGCGGTCATCGGTCTCGACATTGTTGGTCTGGATCGCGACCTTGCAGCGCTCGCCGCCTTCGATCGGGATGCAGCGCTTGTCGGTTGCCTGTGTGATCGCCGGGATGAAATAGCCGACCTCCTTGGGGTGGTAGGGATCGCGGATATCGAGCGCGCGTACGCCGGCATTGAAGAAGGCAATGAAGGCCATCCTCTTGTAGTAGACCGGCGCCATGCTCTCATTCGACGAATGTGAGCCGAAACGGCCCCCGCGCTGGCAGAACTGCCCGCTCGCCTCGGGCACCGTGTAGCTCGAAACGATCATCGGCCGCACTTCGGTCGTAACGTCGGCGAACCACACCATCTGCCGCGCCTCACCGCATTCGTTCAATATCGCCTCGTCGACGATCATCACGATATCACGCGTCTTGCCGTCCTTGTCCTCGGCGAACTCGGCGACGGGCATGTCGAGCATCGGGAACGTCGTATGCGCGCCGTTGAAGGCGGACATCGGCAGGCGCGCGATTTCGGGATAGCGCAGGTTCTCCGGCGTCGGCTCCTTGCCGCCGTTCAAGAGCTTCTCGCGATCGACGATCTGCAAGATGCCGCCCTTATTGGTGCCGTAGCCGAAATAGACGCGGTTGCCCGTGGGCCCGGTCGAAATCGGTCCGTGCAATTCGGTCGGCACCGCGCCGGTCGCGCCGGGCTCCTGGCCAGGCAAGCCGAAGTCGCGGACCTTTTGCGGATGTGCGGGATCGCTGAGATCATAGACCTGTGTCATGCGGCGCGTGCGCCAGTCCGGCGCACCCGAGACGAGATAGGCAATGCCGGTGTCGCATTCCCACCAGCTCTTGTGCGTGTCCTTCAGGCCGCCAAGGCGCGTGACGAGCACAGGATTGGCGGGATCGGCGACGTTCCAGATCTCATGCGCCTCGCTGCCGAAGGTGCGGAGCATGTAGACGGCATTGGCATCGCCCTTGGGCAACGACTTGCCGTCGCACACCCGCACCATCTGCGCGCCACCGGATTCGTACTTGCCCTCCTGACCCGGCAAATGGCGCAGATACTTGGGATGCGCGGGGTCCGTGACGTCGACGATCGAGGTGCCGTTCGGCTCGGCCTGACCCGTCAGCGGATTGACGGGATTGGGCACGTCGTCCGTGCCGCCGTGATGTCCGATATAGGCGATCCAGCGATCGCCCTGGTGATGAATGGTCGGCTGATAGGCGCTGCGCGCCTGGAGGTCGTTATACCCGACCAGCTTCATGTTGGAGGCTTCGGGCGGGGCGCCGATCATCTGCTGCTTCTGGGCGTGGACGGTGCTGCAAGCAAAAAGGACGAGGCAGGCAGCGAGTTGGACGCGACGAAACATGTTTCCCCCCGGAACCAATCTCCGTTGGCTGAGACAGAACGCTAACACAGGGACCGTGCCGAAAACATGATCTCGAGATCAAGGCAGTGATTCCGGAAACCATGCAGCGGTTATCCGGAATTGCGAGATTCCGGGTTCATCGCTGCGATGCCCCGGAATGACGACGCTTGACATGCAACTATTTGGTTGCCTATTATCCCGCCATGGATGAGGTCTTCAAAGCGCTGGCCGACGCCTCGAGACGGTCGCTCTTGGACAGGCTTCACGCCAAAAACGGCCAGACGCTGAACGAGCTCTGCGAGGGCCTGGAGATGACGCGCCAGGCCGTCACCAAGCACCTTGCCATTCTCGAAGAAGCCAACCTGGTCACCACCTTCAGGCACGGCCGCGAGAAGCTGCACTACCTCAACCCGGTGCCGATCCATCAGATCGGCGAACGCTGGATCAAGAAATTCGAGCGCGGGAAACTCGCCGCGCTCAGCGAGTTGAAACGTCAACTGGAGAAGCGCGATGAGTAAGCCGAGTTATGTGTACGTGACCTACATCGAGACCTCGCCCGAGGCGCTGTGGCAGGCGTTGACCGATGGCGATTTCACCGAACGCTACTGGTTCGGCCATCGCATCACCTCGGACTGGAAGCAAGGCGCGCCCTACCGTTTCACCAACAACGGCAATCCGACGGTGGAGGGCGAGGTCATCACCTTCGATCCAACAAGGCGGCTCGCCTATAGCTGGCACAATCGCAAGCCCGAAGCCGCGGGCGAAGGGATCTCGCGCGTCACCTTCGATCTCGAACCTCGCGGCAAGGTCGTCAAGCTGACGGTCACGCATGACCAGCTCGGTGAGGACGGCAAGACCCTGCGCGACATCTCCGGCGGCTGGCCGATGGTGCTGTCGAACCTGAAGAGCTTGCTCGAGAGCGGCCGCACCATCGAGATCGTGCCGCCAGGTTATTCAAAGAAGGACGCCGCGTAATGCCGCGGCCCGAATTCGTCTATGTCACTTATATCGGGACCACGCCGCCGGTGGGCATCGAGGGATTTGAATAATGAACATCGATCAGTTCAAACCGCTCACGGTCTACACCATTTACATCGCATCCACGCCTGAGAAAGTGTGGGAGGCGCTGACCTCGGCCGAGTTCAGCCGGATGTATTTCTTCGGCAATGCGGTCGAGGTCGAGCCACGGCTCGGCGGCGCGTTCACCGTGCGCACGCCGGACGGCGCGTTGCATATCAGCGGCGAGGTCCTCGCATACGAGCCGCCGCGAAAGCTCTCGGTCACCTTCAACGTCAACTGGCCCGAACTGATCGAGAAGCTCGGGCCGACGCTCGTCACCTACGAGATCGAAGAGGCCGGCGACGCCGTCCGGCTCACCATGAGCGAAGGCCACGACCGGCCGCTCAGCGACGACATTCTTGCGGGCGGACGGCAGGGCTGGCCCGCGATCCTGTCGAGCCTCAAGAGCCTGCTCGAGACCGGCAAGCCGCTGGTGGTCAAGATGGGCCCGCCGCAACGAATGCTGGACGCGCTGAAGGCGATGGGCATCAAGACGCCGTAGTGGCCGCAAGCTCCGCCGTCGTCCTGGACAAGCGAAGCAAAGCGGAGCGCTGATCCAGGACCCATTACCCCAGGGAGATATTTGGCGAAGACTCGTTGTTACGACGCGCCACGACTCCTTCCTGGGGTAATGGGTCCTGGCGTTCGCCAGGACGACAGCATGACTACGGCACCGGCGCGACGATGCGGCGGTAGAGATGCCAGGTCGCATGTCCGAGCACCGGCAGCGTCACGACCAGTCCAAGAAAGTACGGCAGCGCCGACACGATCAGGAGCATCACGATCACGGCGGCCCAGCCGATCATCGGCAAGGGGCTGGTGACGACCGCACGCACGCTCGTCACCATCGCGGTGACGAAATCGACATCGCGATCGAGCAGCAGCGGAAACGACACCACCGTTAGCGAGAACAGGATCAACGACAGCGCAGCACCGACCGCATTGCCAATGGCGAGGAACAACAGGCCCTCATTGGTGGTGAGCACTACCGTCATGAATTCCTGCAAGCTCGAGAAGGAAGCGTGCAGCCCGAGCAGCAGCGCGATCAACAGCCGCACCTGGTACATCCAGACCACAAACATGAACAGCGTGACGAAGGCCATCCACCCGATCTCGCTGCGCGAGCGTATCGTCGACCAGATCGCACCGAAAGAAACGGGCTCACCTCGCTCGCGGCGCCGGCTGACTTCGTAAAGACCGATGGCGACGAACGGTCCGATCAGCGCAAAACCTGCTGCAAGCGGATAGACGAGATAGATCAGCCCGAACGCGGTGAGGCAGAGCAGGATGGCGACGCCGCCGGCGGCATAGAGCACGCCGAAGCAAAGCCCGTACAGCGGCAGCGCCTGAAAATCTCGCAGGCCTTCGGCCAGCGCCTCCGCGATGTCGGTCGCGGCCACAGGGCGCACCACCGGATCGACTTTGCCCGAGATGGACATCGGCTTCCTCCGCGAATCCCCCTCGCGCGATCTTTGCCGCGCGCGGTATTCTTGGCGCCAATGATAGTCCGCTCTCGAAGAGCGTGCACGGGAGAGTTGAGCGGTCAGCAGATACCGCAATTGTCTTTCGGGCACTGTGCCGCTTGATCTTCGCCCTTGGTCAGGGGTGCGCCGCGAGCAGGAGCGCCACAGCGAGATTGGCCACGAACAACGCCGCGTCGATGACGAAGATCCTGAGCATCGGCCCCTTCAACACGGGCCAGTAAGCTACCCCGACGCGACCGCCGCGCATCAGGACCGGAAGATTATAAGCGAACTGGCTAAAGTGGCAGGCGGCGAAGAACAGGAACAAGACCAGTTGCGCTTCGATCGGCTGGAAGAACGGCGGCCGAACGACAAGATAGAGCGAAAGAATTCCGATCGGCAGATTGATCCCGCCCAAAAACGCCACGCTGGCCGACAAGGTCGGCGCGATCGGATTGCCCCGCTCCTCGCGCGGCACGAGAATCTTCAGTGTATTGCGCTGCGCTATGCTGAACTGGATGAAGGCACCGCCGAACCAGAGCGCGTTGAAGAGCAGAACGAAATCCGAAAATCGCATGGTTACTTTCCGTACCAATTCGCGCCCATGCCTCGACAGACTCTTCGGCGGCCGCGCGATCCATTGTCTGTCCGCTCTTGGCGCCGCCCTCCCCCGGTTCGCGACCAGGAGATTGGCAAAGGCCGCTTTTCATGTCAACTAAGTTGACTTGATATCAGTTGCTGTCGGCGATCGCCTCCATGACAGCCATCCATGCGGCAGCACCAGGCGCCCCGACGCGCTCGAACGCCTGGCGCAGTACCTTGCGCTCATGGTCCGATGCCCTTTGCTCGATGCGTTGCCCCGCCAGCGTCAGGCGCAACAGTTTGGAGCGATGCTGCTCGGGCGAGCGCTTCGCGGTCAGGAGCTTACGCTCCATCAACAGCTTGAGCGGCCGGTTCAAGGCCTGCTTGGAAATGCCGAGCGTCTCGATCAGCGAGCCGATTGCGATATCGGGCTGGCGGGCCACCACGTAGAGGATACGATGGTGCGGGCGCGACAGGCCCTGCTTCGCAAGATACTCGTCGGCCAGGAGCGTCATTCCGCGCCAGCCGTAATACATGAGCTCAAGCGCCGCATCCAGATCGTGCAGCTTCTCGAGTGAAGCGCGGTGAAGACCCGCGGCATGAGACATCTTTGGCATCATCTGACTGCGTCGATTGAACGAGTTCATCCCCGCATCCGCACCGTCGCGAAGAATTTTCGCACGTCGCGCACGAACAGGTCCGGTTGCTCGAAGGCGGCGAAATGGCCGCCCTTCTCCATCTCGCTCCAGTGCGTGATGTTGTGGAAATTGGGCTCCATCCAGCGGCGCACGGGCGCGATGATCTCCTTGGGGAACACCGCAACGCCCGTCGGCACCTTGACGACCGGCGTCGTGCGGCGCCTGCCAAAGCTCTCCCAATAGAGCCGCGCCGAGGAGGTCGCCGTTTCCGTCGCCCAATAGAGCATGACGTTGTCGAGCAGCTCGTCCTTACTGAAGATGTTTTCGGGATGGCCGTTGCAATCGGTCCAGGCCCAGAACTTTTCGAGGATCCAGGCCGCCTGCCCGCTTGGCGAATCCGTGAGGCCATAGCCGAGCGTCTGCGGCCGCGTCGATTGCTGCTTCGCGTAGCCGGCGTCGAGATCGACATAGTGCTTCAGCCCGGCGAGCGCCCGCTTCTCCTCGGCCGTCGGCTCGCCCTCGACCTTCGGCGCCGAATTGAAGGCGAGCGTGATGTGGATGCCGGCGCAATGCTCACCGTCCTGCGCGCCGAGAGAAGTCGTCACTGCCGAGCCCCAATCGCCGCCCTGCGCGCCGTAACGTGTGTACCCGAGGCGGTCCATCAGTTTCACCCAGGTCGCCGCGATGCGGTCAACGCCCCAGCCGGTCGCCTTGGGTTTCGCCGAGAGGCCGAAGCCCGGCAGCGACGGGCACACCACGTGGAAAGCATCAGCCGGATTGCCGCCGTGTGCGGCGGGATCAACCAACGGCGCTATCACCTTCTGGAATTCGACGATCGAGCCAGGCCAGCCATGCGTGATGATCAGCGGCAGCGCGGCCGGCTCTTTCGAGCGCGCATGGATAAAGTGGATGTCGAGCCCGTCGATCTCGGTGGTGAACTGATCGAAGCGATTGAGCTTTGCCTCCCGCGCACGCCAGTCATAATCGTTGGCCCAGTACCCGCAGATCTCCTTGATCCACGTCAGCGGCGCACCCTGGCTCCAATCGTCGACCAGTTCCGCCTCTGGCCACCGCGTGCGCGCAAGGCGCGATCTGAGGTCGGCGAGGATATCGTCGCTGATAGCGATGCGAAACGGCTTGATCGCGCTGATCATCGGTTGCCTCCCCCAGTTTTTTCATCATTCCGGGCGCGCCTCTTGGCGCGAACCCGGAATCCATTGATCAACGGATTCGGTGGCACGATGGATTCCGGGCTCGACGCTTGGCGTCGCCCCGGGATAACGGTCCTATCCAGTCAGCGCCGCCTTCACGAGTCCACTCGCCTTCGCGAAATCCATCTGCCCGGTGTACTTCGCCTTCAACGCGGCGATCACCTTGCCCATGTCCTTCATGCCGACGGCGCCGGTCTCGGCGATTGCATCGGAAATCGCCCTCTTCACGTCATCATCCGACATCTGCTTGGGCAGATAGGCCGAGATGACGGCGATCTCCTCGCGCTCCTGCGCGGCGAGTTCTGCGCGGCCGCCTTTTTCATAAAGTTCGACCGCCTCCTGACGCTGCTTGATCATCTTCTGGAGCACGCCGAGCAACTCGGCATCGCTAAGCGGCGGCTTGCCGTTGCCGCGCGCCTCGATGTCGGCGTTCTTGATGGTCGAATTGACCATGCGCAGCGTGCCGAGCTTGCGCTCGTCCTTGGCCTTCATGGCCTCTTTCACCGCAGCGTTGATGTCGTCGCGCATCATGGTCCTGGTTCCTTCAATTGTGTCGCGCCTGATTTAGGCCGTTCGCCCCGGGGAGGCCAGACCGGAAGATGAGAGGTTTCGGTCCATTATTTCCCCAGTCGGCGCCAATTTGGCGCAAAATTGCGGTTCGGACGCCGCTCCCGCCCGAGCGGGCCTGCCAAATATGCAAAAACGCATGTGAATCAGCGCTTCTCCGCTTTGACGGCAGCGCCGCGCCGGACTATGTAGCGGGCTCATGACACAATCCGAAAACGATCCCGCCTGGCCGGACCATAAACCGACCGCGCTCCTCGTGCTTGCCGATGGCACGGTGCTCGAAGGCTTTGGCCTCGGCGCCGAAGGACACGCCGTCGGCGAGGTCTGCTTCAACACCGCGATGACCGGCTATGAGGAGATCTTGACCGATCCGTCCTATGCCGGGCAGCTCATCACCTTCACCTTCCCGCATATCGGCAATGTCGGGACCAACGAGGAAGACATCGAGACGGTGAACATGGCCGCGACGCCTGGCGCGCGCGGCGTGATCCTGCGCACCGCCATCACCGATCCCTCGAACTACCGCGCCACCCGCCATCTCGACCAGTGGCTGAAGGCGCGCGGCATCATCGGCCTGTCCGGCATCGACACCCGCGCGCTGACCGCGCTGATCCGCAGCAAGGGCATGCCGAACGCCGTGATCGCGCACGCGAAGAACGGCGAGTTCGACCTGCACGGCCTGAAGGAAGAAGCGCGCGAATGGCCCGGCCTCGAGGGCATGGACCTCGTGCCCTTGGTCACCTCGGGTCAGCGCTTCACCTGGGACGAGACGCCCTGGGAATGGAATCAAGGTTTCGGCCGCCTGGACAATCCTGCGTACAACGTCGTCGCCATCGACTACGGCATCAAGCGCAACATCCTGCGCCTGCTCGCCGGAGTCGGCTGCAAGGTGACTGTTGTGCCGGCGACCACATCGGCCGAAGACATCCTGGCGATGAAGCCGGATGGCGTATTCCTGTCGAACGGCCCGGGCGATCCGGCCGCGACCGGCAAATACGCCGTGCCGGTGATCCGGGAAGTGATCAAATCGGGCACGCCGACGTTCGGCATCTGCCTCGGGCACCAGATGCTCGGCCTCGCCGTCGGCGCCAAGACCAAGAAGATGCATCAGGGCCATCACGGCGCCAACCATCCCGTTAAAGACGAGACCACGGGTAAGGTCGAGATCACCTCGATGAACCACGGCTTTGCCGTGGACGAGAAGACGCTGCCGAAGGGCGCGACGCAGACGCACGTGTCGCTGTTCGATGGCTCCAATTGCGGCATCCAGCTCGACGGCAAGCCGGTGTTCTCGGTGCAGTACCACCCCGAGGCCTCACCCGGCCCACGCGACTCGCACTATCTGTTCCAGCGCTTTGCCGATCTGATGCGCGAGAGAAAACGGGCGTAAGCCCTTCGCGCAATCGCTGCCACGACATCATGCCCGGGCTGGTCCCGGGCATCTTTGTTCCGCCATTCCTCGGCGCACGAAGCGCGAGCCCGGAATGACGAGGGAACGTCAATTCACGCGGGTCGTTGAACCCTGCTATCCCAATGCAGGAGCCCGTCATGTCCGCCGTCCACGACAATGCCGAGCCGCTAGCGATCGTCTTCGAAGACGACGGCCTCGTACCGAACAACATCCTGCCGTTCCTGGTCTATCAGGACGCGGTCAAGCTCGATCCGAAGCGCCCCGAGGAAACCATCGAAGGCCTGTTCGCGGAGAACGGCTGGGGCGGCACGTGGCGTAACGGCGTCTACGATTATCTCCACTATCATTCGACCGTGCATGAGGTGCTCGGCGTCGCGCGCGGCCACGCCCGCGTGCGCTTCGGCGGCGATCACGGTCGCGCGCTGGAGATTTCCGCCGGGGACGTTGCGATCCTGCCGGCCGGCACGGGCCATCAGCGGCTCACCGCGAGCAACGATTTCTGCGTGGTCGGCGCCTATCCGCCGGGGCCGCCGATGGATCTGGTGCGGCCGACGCTGGAGGCGCATGCCAAGGCGCTGAAGACGATTCCGGTGGTCACGGTGCCGAAGACCGATCCGGTGATGGGCGCGAACGGGCCGCTGGTGCGGTTGTGGCAGCGGTGAGCGATCGGGCGTAGAATTACGCCTAGATTGTTCGCGCTGTGACGAGGAACCACCCATGGCCACGACCTTCACTCCGATCGCCGCGCTGATCGGCGGCGTACTGATCGGTCTCTCCGCGGTGATGCTGATGGCGGTCAGCGGCCGGATCGCCGGCGTCAGCGGCATCGCGGCGCGGCTGTTGCCGCCGGTGATCGATCGCGACTGGGCGGGCCGCCTCGCGTTCCTAGCCGGTCTCGTCGCCGCGCCCATGCTTTGGCAGCTCGGGACCGGCGCGCTGCCGGCGCAGGCGATCGCGGCGGGCGGCATCATGCTCGCCAGTGCAGGCTTCCTGGTCGGCTTCGGCTCGGTCTGGGGCAATGGCTGCACCTCGGGCCACGGCGTTTGCGGCATCTCGCGGCTGTCGGTGCGCTCCATCGTCGCGACGCTCACCTTCATGGCCACGGGCGTTGCGACCACCTTCGTTGTCCGGCACCTGTTCTGAGGCGCGCACATGTCGATCCTGATCCAGTTCATCATCGGTCTCGTGTTCGGCGGCGGGCTCCTGATTTCCGGCATGGCCAATCCAGCCAAGGTCCTCAACTTTCTCGATCTCGCAGCCATCGCTGATGGCACGTGGGATCCGAGCCTGATGTTCGTGATGCTTGGCGCGGTCGCGACCGCCTTCATCGGCTTCCGCCTGGTACTGAAGCGGCCGCGGCCGCTGCTCGCCGACAGCTTTCAGCTGCCGACGAAAGCCGATCTCGACCAGCGCATCATCGCCGGTCCGGCGATCTTCGGCATCGGCTGGGGCTTTGCCGGCTTCTGTCCGGGCCCAGCCTTCGTCGCACTCGGCTACGGCACGCGCGCGTCCATGCTGTTCATGATCGGGATGCTGGTCGGCATGGCCGCCGCACGCATGCTCGCCGAGCGACAGCCGACGCTTGCAACGCCATCCTACGAGTGAAAGACAGCGGAGCAATCGTCACGGGCTGTCATGCCACGAACCAATCAGCCACGCGTCGCTACCTCTCGATATCCGAGACCGACATCGCGGCCTTGCGGACATCGGACGGCGTCGCGCCGTGGAGGCGGCGAAACGTCCGATTGAAATAAGACAGGTCGCTGAAACCCGCCTCATAGGCGATCTGCGTGATACTCAGTCGCTTATGTCGCCGGTCGGTCAACATGCGAAGGGCCTTTGCCAATCGTTGGGCAAGGACGAAGGCCGAGAACGAACTGCCGGCCTGCTCGAACAACCTGCGCAAATGACGCGGCGAAATTCCCTGGTTTGCGGCGATCATGCTGGCCGACAGGTCGTGGCGGCCGAGCGCCAACGTGATGTCCGCCCGGATCGCGCTCAAGCGGACGTCCTCCTCGCTGCGTCGCCTTGCGGCGTCCGCGCGATCCCCCCCGCGCCGATCGCGAGCGCTGCGAGGTCCGTGATGTGGGCGGACACACTGTCGGCAAGTTGCGGCGACACGAGATCGCCGCTGGCCTGCAGCAGTTCGACATATCGGCCCAGCAGCCGAAGTGCGGCATTGCCGGCCGGAATGGATCGGCCCAACGTCGACGAGAAATGCGGGACGATCGCTGCGATCAGCGGCCGCGACAGCGCCAATGTGATGAAGCTGCCGCGGTAGTGCAGGGTGCTTGTCGAGGCATCAGTTGAGGTCAGCAGACAGGCGCTGCCGACCCCAATGGCCGTCTCCTTGCCGAACTGCGTGACGGTGGCCGATCCGCCGCGCAGCATCGAGAGAACGATGCTATCCCTGCCCCTGCCCGCCAGCGCCCGTGTGACCTGGTAATGCGCCGCAGAGCGCGAGCCAACGGCGATTCCGACGCCCGGCAACGAATGAAACGTTACGTCGGCGTGGAACGGCCTATTGCCAATCGGCTCGATGTCGAAATTGCCGATATTGCGCCCGTAGATCTCGCGCCACATCGCGAGGCGCTTGTCCTGAGGAAACTCCAGCGTCGAAATGTGGACGGGCCGGAACGGCACCGGATTCGTCAAATCCCTCTCCTGCGATCGATGGTTGTTCCGTTGGGTCGACAGCCAACCGAATTTGGTTCGAACAATCCGTTGGTTGCCGTCTGGTCCGTATTGTCAGGGCCGCACAGTCCAAGCTGAGCGGCACTCGCGCCCCTAATGTCGGACATGCATCCATTTGCGGATGAAAAGGGGTGGGCATGATTGCAAATCGTATGGTCGCAGCGCTGGTTCTGGCCGGCGTCATTGGCGTTGAGGCCGAGGCATTTTCTGCCGATCTGCCGCCGGGGGCGCTGGTGACCAAGGCGCCTGCCGGTGTCGCCTACCGCTGGACCGGTTGTTATGTCGGCGCCAATGTCGGCGGCGGCTCCGGCCGTACGAGCTTCACCGACGTAAGGCCGCACCTTGCATCGCCGCTCGACCTCGGTAGCGAGCGCACCAGCGGCGCGCTCGGCGGCGGCCAGGTCGGTTGCGATTATCAGGCGGGCGGCTGGGTGTTCGGCGTTCAGGGCCTGTACGACGCCGCCGACCTGAAAGGCAGCCATCAGTTCGTCCCCGGACCGGCTCATCCGCTATTTCCCAATGTCTACGATCTCAGCTCGCGAATGTCGTGGTTCGCAACGGCGACCGCACGCATCGGCTACGCCATTCAGCCGCAACTCCTGATCTATGCCAAGGGCGGCGCCGCCTGGACGCAATCGACCGTCGACTATGCCGTTAACGGGATGGGCATCACCAGTCCATATGCGGGGGCCGGATCGCACGCCAGCTGGACGGCGGGAGGCGGGATCGAATACCTGCTCGCGCCGAACTGGTCACTGTTCGCCGAGTATAACTATCTGGATTTCGGATCGACGACGCCCACTCTGCAAGGTACCGGAGCGGCGACTGGCTTCACGACGCCGATCCAGCTGACCCGCCGGATCGACACCGCGATGTTCGGCGTCAACTACCGCTTCGGTCCGTTAGGGCCGTAGCGGGGGTTTACGCCGCGTTGCTGCCCTCCTGACGGCTCGCCTCGAACAGGAACCAGGTGCGGCGCTCGGTCTCATCGATGAAGACTTCGAGCAAGCTCGCGCTTGCGACGTCGCCGGCTTCGTCGCACACCTCGTGGGCTTTGCGCATGGCGGCTGCGACGTGCTTGTTGTCCTGCATCAGCTCGCGCAGCATCTCGCGGGGCGGGACGTAATCCTCGTCGTTGTCCTTGATGGTCTTGAGCTTGGCGACCTGGCCGATCGACTTCAGCGTGGCGCCGCCGATCTTGCGGACGCGCTCGGCGAGTTGGTCGGTGGTGGCGAAGATCGCATCCGACTGCTCGTCCAGCATCAGGTGATAATCGCGGAAGTGGCGGCCGCTGATGTGCCAGTGGAAATTCTTGGTCTTCAGGTACAGCGCGAAGGCATCGGCAAGCAGCACGTTGAGCGCTTCCGAAACCTTGTCGACCGAGGCGGATGCCAAATCGGTCGGGGTGTCGAGATCGGATGAGATCTTGTGGTTATCTGGCTTTTTGCTCACGGGAGACCTTCCTGTTAGGACGCGGACATTGACGACGTGTCGTCGCACCCCTAACGCAGGCGAGCAGCGCCGGTTCCTGCCCCGGGAACCGCTTTGCCGGGACCTTCGAAGACCATGGACGATTGGATCGACTACTACGACTCCACGCACACGATCTATGTCAGCAAGCTGCATCGCGATTTGCACTTCCAGATCATCGCGCGGGACATCATCGGCTATATCTCCTCGCCCGACGCGACGGTGCTGGACTATGCCTGCGGCGAGGCTCTGTCGGCGAGCGAGGTCGCGAATGCCTGCGGCAAGCTGATCCTGGCGGAGCCCGCGCCGGGCGTGCGTGGCCGGCTGATCGCGCGCTTTGCGCCGAACACCAAGATCCGTGTCCGCTCGCTTGAAGACGTGCGCAAGATGGCCGAGCAGTCAATCGACCTCGTGGTGATGAACTCGGTCGTCCAATACATGACGCCGGCGGAGCTGGACTCCGCGCTCTCTGTGATCCGCCGGCTCCTGAAACCTTCAGGCAAGCTGGTGCTCGGCGATATCCTGCAGCCCGAGGTCGGCATGTTCAGAGACGTGCTAGCCCTGCTGAGCTTTGGCGCGCGCCACGGCTTTCTGAAGGATGCCCTGGTCGGACTGGTCTCGACCGCGCTGTCCGACTACCGCCACCTGCGCTCGCGCATTGGACTCCAGCGCTACAGCGAGGACGAGATCACCGCCAAGCTTACGGCGGCGGGGTTTTCCGTGCAGCGCGCGCACGCCAATATCGGTCACAACCGTTGGCGCATGACCTTCATCGCGCGCCCACCCTTTGCACGCAGTTAGGGTTAACAAGGAGTGGAGGTGGCCTGCCCGACTACGATCGGTAATGATCAGGTCGGCCCGGTGGCGGAAGCGTCAACGCGAGGGCGGTGCATCGCTCTTTATCCTGGTTCAAATCCAGGCCGGGTCTCCAGCCTTCGCTGGCTCGGCCAGCTTCGGCTCGGCAAGCCCCATCGTAGCGAAGGTTGCCTCGACGAAGCCCGAAGGGCGAAGGCGGGCACGCTTCGACGGACCGTGCCAAACTCAAAATCTCGAAAACAACCCCATGCACAGTAGCCGGCGACTGCCGAGCGATGCCTCGCTGGATTTTGCGAAGGCTTTGACTCGTCGGGCAAATTGGGCGCTCTCGCGCGATCGGCTCAATTTTGGTCCGCGTCGACCACTTCGCACGCAGAGAGCAGCTGCAGCCGATCGGCATCCTTGGCGGCCGAGTTGATCACGGCATCGAGCAGGCCCGGGAAACGCGCTGCCAGATCCTCGCGGCGCAGCCGCATGAATCGGCTGGTCCCCACCACACGGGTCTGCATCAGCCCGCATTCACGCAGCTTGGCGAAGTGATAGGCGAGATTCGACTTGGCCCCGAGGCCGCTGAAGTCGCCGCAGCGCAGTTCGCTGCTGACACGTTCCTGCTGTGCGAGCTGGTAGACGATCGCCAGCCGGATCGGATCGCTCAAGCAATCGAGAACCATCGGCAGTTCGATCTGCTCGCGCGTGGGATGCAAGGGCGTGCGGCTCATGGCAAGATTATAACCATGCGGCCGATTTGCTCAATAGTTCTTGAACCAATTGACAACGGAATTGGGGCAGCGAATAGTTCAATAAACATTGAACTTAGGACTGAGAATAGGAAGATCGGGACATGAGCATCTTCTGGCTGGCGCTTGCCGCGTTTGCGATCGGGACGGAAGCTTTTGTTATTGCGGGACTTTTGCCGACCATCGCGACGGACCTGTCGATCTCGGTATCGGCGGCCGGGCAGTTGGTCACCGTGTACGCCCTTACCTATGCCGTGGGATCGCCGATCCTGGCGGTGACTTTGAACAATATCGACCGCCGCACCGTGCTGACGCTGGCGCTCTCGACCTTCATTGCCGGCAATCTGCTGGCGGTGGTCGCCACCGGCTTCCCGTCGCTGCTGGCCTCGCGGATGCTGATGGCGCTCGGCGCCGGCCTTTGCATGCCCACCGCGCTCGGCGTTTCTGTCGCAGTTGCCTCTCCTGAGCGCCGCGGACGCGCGGTCGCGCTCGTCACCTCGGGCCTCACGGTCGCGACCGTCGTCGGTGTCCCCCTCGGCAATTTCATCGGCAGCCTGTTCGGCTGGCGCGCGACCTTTGCGATGGTCGCCCTGCTCGGCGCCATCGCGCTTGCAGGCCTGCTGTTCGGCCTGCCGCGGGCCCTGCCGCGAAACACGGCTTCGCTGGCCGATCGGCTGGCGGTGGCGCGTCACAGCAATGTCTTGATCGCCCTTCTGATCACGATTTTATGGGCGCTCGGCGGCTTCACCGTGTTCACCTATTTCGCAGTCCCGTTGCGCGGCCTCGGCTTCGATGCGTCGCAAATCAGCCTTGCGCTGCTGATTTTCGGCGGGGCGGCCGCGATCGGGAACATGCTCGGCGGCATCCTAGCAGACCGGCTCGGCACGCTGACCACTGCAGCGCTCGGGCTCGCGGGCATGGCGACGGCGCTGATCCTGCATTCGGTGGTGCTGAAGCTGATGCCGGACCAGGCGCATTATGCGGTGCTCGGCGCGATCTTCCTCTGGGGCATTTCGGGCTGGGCGTTCTACCCGGCGCAGGTTGCCAGCATCATCCGGATCGAGCCGCAGGCCTCCATGATCGCGCTCTCGCTCAACGCGTCCGCCATGTATCTCGGCTTCGCCATTGGTGGTGCCTTGGGCGGGGCGGTGCTCGCGGCACTCTCGCCGACCGATCTCGGCTGGGTCGGCGGATCGAGCGTTGCGGCATCGCTTCTGGTGCATCTCGCCCGGGGTTGGCAGGCCCGGCCAAAACCCGTGAAAATTGCCGGTTGATGGGCATTTTTCGGGGTTTCGCCGCCCCGAAAACTGGTCTAAGACCCACCCGCGCGCGAGGGAAACCCGCGCTCTCGGCTCAGGGGACGCGCGACCAGCGCGCCCTTTTTTTGTGCCTAAATTCCAGCCCGCGAGCGGTGATGCCCAAACGAACCGACATCTCGACCATCCTGATCATCGGCGCCGGTCCCATCGTGATTGGCCAGGCCTGCGAGTTCGACTATTCCGGTACCCAAGCCTGCAAGACGCTGAAGGAAGAGGGCTACCGCATCGTCCTCGTCAATTCCAATCCGGCCACCATCATGACCGACCCGGAATTGGCCGATGCGACCTATATCGAGCCGATCACGCCTGAGATCGTTGCAAAAATCATCGAGAAGGAACGTCACGTCATTCCCGGCGGCTTCGCGCTGCTGCCGACCATGGGCGGCCAGACCGCGCTGAACTGCGCGCTCTCGCTGCGCCGGCAGGGCACGCTCGACAAGTTCGACATCGAGATGATCGGCGCGACTGCTGACGCCATCGACAAGGCCGAGGATCGCCAGCTATTCCGCAATGCCATGGAGAAGATCGGGCTCCAGACACCGAAGTCGCGGCTTGCCAACGCCTCCGAGCTGAAGAAGTCCTTCCGCGACAAGTATCTCGCCGAGCGCGAGAAGCTGTCCGGCGCAGCGCTGGAACAACTCGACCAGCAGTGGACGCTCGGCGAGAACGAGCGTCGCAAGCGCTACCAGGAATACGCGCTGGGCCAGGCGATGATGGCGCTGTCCGAGATCGGACTGCCCGCGATCATCCGGCCCTCCTTTACGCTGGGCGGCACCGGCGGCGGCATCGCCTACAACAAGGAAGAGTTCCTCGACATCATCGAGCGCGGCCTCGATGCGTCCCCCACCAACGAGGTCCTGATCGAGGAATCCGTTCTCGGCTGGAAAGAGTTCGAGATGGAGGTGGTGCGCGACAAGAAGGACAATTGCATCATCGTCTGCTCGATCGAGAATTTCGATCCGATGGGCGTGCACACCGGCGACTCCATCACGGTGGCGCCGGCGCTGACGCTGACCGACAAGGAATACCAGATCATGCGCGACGCCTCGCTGGCGGTGCTGCGCGAGATCGGGGTCGAGACCGGCGGCTCGAACGTTCAGTTCGGCATCAACCCGGCCGACGGCCGCATGGTCGTGATCGAGATGAACCCGCGTGTTTCTCGTTCTTCGGCGTTGGCGTCGAAGGCGACGGGCTTCCCGATCGCCAAGGTCGCAGCCAAGCTCGCGATCGGCTATACGTTGGACGAGATCGCCAACGACATCACCGGCGGCGCGACGCCGGCCTCGTTCGAGCCGACCATCGACTACGTCGTGACCAAGATCCCACGTTTCGCCTTCGAGAAATTCCCCGGCGCCTCCCACACGCTGACGACCTCGATGAAGTCGGTCGGCGAGGTCATGGCGATCGGCCGCACCTTCCAGGAAAGCCTGCAAAAGGCACTGCGCGGGCTCGAGACCGGGCTGACCGGCCTCGACGAGATCGAGATCGAAGGGCTCGGCCAGGGCGACGACAAGAACGCAATCCGCGCCGCACTCGGCACGCCGACGCCGAACCGGCTGCTCCAGGTCGCGCAGGCGATGCGGCTCGGCTGGTCCAACGACGAGATCTTCAACTCCTGCAAGATCGACCCCTGGTTCCTCGCCGAGATGCGCTGCATCGTCGACATGGAGGACAAGGTTCGCAAGAACGGCCTGCCGCAAAATGCCTTCGGCATGCGCACGCTGAAGGCCATGGGCTTCTCGGACGCGCGACTGGCGGTGCTCTCGGAGAGCACGGAAGCCGACGTGACGGCAAAGCGCCACGCGCTCGGCGTCCGCCCGGTGTTCAAGCGCATCGACACCTGCGCCGCCGAGTTCGCCTCGCCCACCGCCTATATGTATTCGACCTACGAGGCGCCGTTCGCGGGCGCAGTTGCGGACGAAAGCGAGCCGTCGGATCGCAAGAAGGTCATCATCCTCGGCGGCGGCCCGAATCGCATCGGCCAGGGCATCGAGTTCGACTACTGCTGCTGTCACGCCTGCTTCGCGCTGCATGACGCCGGCTACGAATCCATCATGGTCAACTGCAATCCGGAGACGGTGTCGACCGACTACGACACCGCCGACCGGCTGTATTTCGAGCCGCTTACGGCCGAAGACGTGCTTGAGATCATTGCGACCGAGCGCAGCAAGGGAACGCTGCATGGCGTGATCGTGCAGTTCGGCGGCCAGACCCCGCTGAAGCTCGCGCGTGCGCTGGAGGCCGCCGAAGTGCCGATCCTCGGCACCTCGCCCGACGCCATCGATCTCGCCGAGGACCGCGACCGCTTCAAGCGCGTGCTCGACAAGCTTCGTCTCAAGCAGCCGAAGAACGGCATTGCCTATTCGGTCGAGCAGGCGCGGCTCGTCTCCGCCGATCTCGGGCTGCCGCTGGTGGTGCGTCCGTCGTACGTGCTCGGCGGCCGCGCGATGCAGATCATCCGCGAGGAGAACCAGCTCAACGACTATCTGCTCGGCACGCTGCCCGAGCTCGTGCCGTCCGATGTCAAGGCGCGCTACCCGAACGACAAGACCGGGCAGATCAACACCGTGCTCGGCAAGAACCCGCTGCTGTTCGACCGCTACCTCTCCGACGCCACCGAGGTCGATGTCGACTGCCTCTGCGACGGCAAGGACGTCTTCATCGTCGGCATCATGGAGCACATCGAGGAAGCCGGCATCCACTCCGGCGACTCCGCCTGCACGCTGCCGCCCTACTCGCTCGATGCGAAGATGATCGAAGAGCTGGAGCGACAGACCCGCGAGCTCGCGCTCGGCCTCGACGTCGTCGGCCTGATGAACGTGCAATACGCCATCAAGGACGGCGAGATCTACGTGCTCGAGGTCAATCCGCGCGCCTCGCGCACGGTGCCGTTCGTCGCCAAGGTGATCGGCACGCCGGTCGCCAAGATTGCCGCTCGCATCATGGCCGGCGAGAAGCTCGCCGACTTCAACCTGAAGAAGGCCCAGCTCAAGCACGTCGGCGTCAAGGAGTCGGTCTTCCCCTTTGCGCGCTTCCCCGGCGTCGACACGGTGCTCGGCCCTGAGATGCGCTCGACCGGCGAGGTCATGGGCATCGACCGCTCCTTCGAGGTCGCGTTCGCCAAGAGCCAGCTCGGCGGCGGCACCCGCGTGCCACGCAAGGGCACGGTGTTCGTCTCGGTGCGCGACAGCGACAAGAACCGCATCGCAGAGGCGGTGCGGCTGTTGCAGTCCGTCGGCTTCAAGGTGCTGGCGACGTCGGGCACGCAGCGCTTCCTGGCCGACCAGGGCATTCCGACCGAGAAGGTGAACAAGGTGCTGGAGGGCCGGCCGCACATCGTCGACGCCATCACCAATGGCGACATCCAGCTGGTCTTCAACACGACGGAAGGTCCGCAGGCGCTGGCCGACAGCCGTTCGCTGCGGCGCGCGGCCCTCTTGCATAAAGTGCCGTATTACACCACTCTTTCCGGGGCCGTGGCGGCCGCGCAGGGCATCCGCGCTTATCTGGGCGGGGACCTTGAGGTTCGTACCCTGCAGAGCTACTTTTCGGAAACCTGATCGTTAGCGGGGGCGAGACCCTCGCTAAGTGATTGGCAATGAAGCTACAATGACCGGAGGAACTGTCCGGCCATGTGGTTGTTCTGTTCCGGCGCCAGCCCCACATAACGTTCCGGTGGCCGCATGTTCAGCCCCGGGATCACCGACGAATCAAGGTTGCTGCGCCTCACTTTTTTTGGGGGCGCGGGGCCGAAGGACGAGAGAAGAGATGGAAAAGGTTCCGATGACTTCGGCCGGATTTGCCGCGCTCGGAGAAGAATTGAAGCATCGCCAGTCCGTGGATCGTCCGCGGATCATCGAGCATATCGCCGAGGCGCGCTCACACGGAGACCTGTCGGAGAACGCGGAATATCATGCCGCGAAGGAAGAGCAGTCCCATAATGAGGGCCGCATCGCCGAGCTCGAGGACAAGCTCGCGCGCGCCGACATCATCGACATCTCCAAACTGTCCGGCGATACCATCAAGTTTGGCGCCACCGTGACGTTGGTCGACGAGGACACCGAGAAGAAGACGGTGTGGCAGATCGTCGGCGAGGTCGAGGCTGATGCCAAGAAGGGCCGCATCTCCATCACCTCACCGCTCGCCCGCGCGCTGATCGGCAAGAAGAAGGGCGCCTCCGTCGAGGTCAACACGCCAGGCGGCGCCAAGGCCTACGAGATCACCAAGGTCGAGTGGCGGTAACCCGTGCCGCAATAGATACCGATGCAAAAGCCGCGCGGCCAGCGCGGCTTTTTTGTCTCGCGCTCGTTATGCGATTGTGAACGGCCGCGATTGTGAACGATGACGTCCTCCGTCATGCTCTCTTGGCTGCATCAAGGGAGGACACGATGGACGTCGATCGTATCGCCGCGCAGAGCCAGCCCTATCTGCTCAGCCTGTTCCGCTTCATCACCGGACTTCTGCTGTTCCAGTTCGGCGTGGCAAAACTGTTCAAGTTTCCGCCCGTCGAGATGTTCGCCGACGTCACGCCGCTGTCGCTCTGGGGCATCGCCGGCATGATCGAACTGGTGTTCGGCGGGCTGTTGATGCTGGGCCTCTTCACACGCCTCGTCGCCTTCATTCTGTCGGGCGAGATGGCGTTCGCCTATTTCATCGAGCATCTGCCGCACAGCTTCTTCCCGCTCGTCAATGAGGGGACGCTGGCGATCCTGTTCTGCTTTGCCTGCCTTTATCTTGCGTCAGCCGGCGGCGGTCCGATCAGCGTGGATGCGATGCGGCGAGGATGAGTCTCGCTTCAGCGCCGCCCCTTCACCTCCAGCGGCACGGCGGCTTCGTATTTCGAATTGTGCAGCACCAATGAGGTCCGGACGTTGCGCACATGCGGAGCCGCGGTGAGATGCGTGACGAAATCCTGGAACGTCGCCATGTCCGGCGCGACGCATTTCAGGATGAAATCGACCTCGCCCGACAGCATCCAGCATTCGCGCACCAGCGGTTCGGCGCGCACGAACTGCTCGAAGGCGCGCAAGTCCGCCTCCGCCTGGCTCGACAAATGAACGGCAGCGAACACCGTCACGTCGAAGCCGAGCTTTCGCGAATCGAGCAGCCCGCGATAGCCGTGGATATAGCCCTCCTCCTCGAGCGCCCGGACACGCCGCAGGCAGGGCGGCGGCGAAATGCCGACACGCTTGGCCAGTTCGACATTGGTGATTCGACCGTCGGCCTGGATTTCGGCGAGAATTTTGAGATCGATCTCGTCTAGGTTCCGCGACACGTGATTGGAACTCCTGGCCTTGTCTGCGGTATCGGGTGGGTTCGTCGCAATCCTCATACCCAGTCCCGCCGAGATGCGCAATTTTATTGCGCGTGCAGCGCAATGATCTTTTGTTCCCGGGGGGAAAAATCCGCCGACATGGGCTGCAATTCTTGCATAGCTCGCCAGAAGGCTTAGATTAGTACTGACATTTCAGCGCCTCCGCGGCGCCTTCCCAGGCACTATCCGCGCCCGCGCTGCAACTCCCCCAAGAGAGAGGCACCGGTCCACATGCGCGCGCCCATCCATGCCAAGGTCGTCATCATCGGCTCCGGCCCCGCCGGCTACACCGCGGCGATCTACGCCGCGCGTGCGATGCTTGAGCCGATCCTGATCCAGGGCATCCAGCCGGGCGGCCAGCTCACCATCACGACCGACGTCGAGAACTATCCCGGCTTTGCCGACGTGATCCAGGGCCCCTGGTTGATGGAGCAGATGGAGAAGCAGGCGGTCCATGTCGGCACCAGGATCGTCACCGACCTGGTCACCAAGCTGGAAACCGCGCAGCGGCCGTTCCGCCTTACCTGCGACAGCGGCGACGTCTACCTCGCCGACACCGTGATCCTCGCCACAGGCGCGCAAGCGCGCTGGCTCGGGCTGCCCTCCGAAGGGAAATTCCAGGGCGGCGGCGTGTCGGCCTGCGCCACCTGCGACGGCTTCTTCTACCGCGGCAAGGAAGTCGTGGTCGTCGGCGGCGGCAATACCGCGGTCGAGGAAGCGTTATACCTGACCAACCATGCCTCGCAGGTCACCATCGTGCATCGTCGCGACCACTTCCGCGCCGAGCGCATCCTGCAGGAGCGTCTGTTCAAGCACCCGAAGATCAAGGTGGTCTGGGACTCGGCTGTCGACGAGATCTGCGGCACCGAGAACCCGAACAAGGTCACGCATGTCCGTCTCAAGAACGTCAAGACCGGCGCGCTCACGGAACTGAAGGCCGACGGCATCTTCATCGCCATCGGCCACGCGCCGGCGACCGAGCTCGTGAAGGGCCAGGTGAAACTCAAACCGTCGGGCTATGTCGAGGTCGCCCCGAACTCGACCGCCACCTCGGTGCCCGGCCTGTTCGCGGCCGGCGACGTCGCCGATGAAACCTATCGCCAGGCCGTCACGGCCGCAGGCCTCGGCTGCATGGCCGCACTCGAAGCCGAACGTTTCTTGGCCCTGCGCGCCAGCGAGCGCGCGGCAGCGGAATAACGACCATGCCTCGAACACGCGACGGATTTACCGATATGGACTGGGACAAGCTGAAGGTCTTTCACGCGGCAGCGGAAGCGGGCAGCTTCACGCATGCGGGCGAGCAGCTCGGCCTGTCGCAGTCGGCGGTGTCACGCCAGGTCTCGGCGCTGGAGCAGGAGCTCTCGGTCTCGCTCTTCCACCGCCATGCCCGCGGCCTGATCCTCACCGAGCAGGGCGACCTGTTGTTCCGCACCGCGCATGACGTGTTCATGCAGCTCCAGGCGGCGCGCGCGAAACTGACCGACAGCCGCGAGCGGCCGAGCGGCGACCTCAAGATCACGACCACGCCCGGCGTCGGCATCAACTGGCTGATCCCGCGGCTCGGTGAGTTCACCTCGCTCTATCCGGAGATCCGCATCTCCCTGATCGTCACCGACGAGGAGCTCGACCTGTCGATGCGCGAGGCTGACGTTGCGATCCGCACCCGCAAGCCGACGCAGCCGGATCTCATCCAGCGCAAGCTTTTTGCGATGGGCTTCCACGCCTATTGCTCGCCGGAATACATCAAGCGCTTCGGTACGCCGCGTACGCTGGAGGAGCTCGACTCCCACCGCATCATCACGCTCAGCGACGGCAACTTCGCCCCGCATTTGCAGAACCGCAACTGGCTTGTCGAAGCTGCGCGTAACGGTTCGGGCCCGCGCGAGGCTTACTTCAAGGTCAACAACATCCTCGGTCTCGTGCGCGCGTGTCAGCAGGGCCTCGGGATTGCGGCGCTGCCGGATTATCTCGTCGAAGAAAACAGCCGTCTCGTGCAGCTGTTCGGCGAATCGGACTCGATTCAACTCGATACGTATTTCGTCTATCCCGAGGAGTTGAAGACGGTCGCGCGCGTGCAGGTGTTCCGCGACTTCGTGGTGAGCAAGGCGCAACGCTGGCCGTCCTGATTTCCGCATGACTGACATGCGACCTCGGCTGTTGCTGCAGGGCGCTCGGCAAGCCCATACTGTTTGCACGCTGAGCCTTCGCGTTGCGCATTTGTCCCCCTCCTCCAGTGGCGCGGGAGTTCAGTAATCCCTCTTGGAAGGTGATTGTGTCGGCCTCACGTGGCCAATACCTAAGCCGGGCCCTTCGGGTCCGGCTTTTTTTCTGCCAATTTGGTCTTCGCTTTCCGCGTGTATTGACAGTTCCACATATCCCACGCATCATTTGCACACCATGATCACGAATTCGTGCGCAATCCTCTCGAAGGCGATCGCCTCGAAAAAAGCCCCCCACCCGGGGCCAAGGGATATTTGCGCGCGCTAGACCTTCTCGTCGTCGCGATCCCGAAAAACCCCGCCGTCTGGACGGGGTTTTTTCATGTGCCTCCGTCTCAGACCTCAACTGAAGGAGATGGAACATGACCGACCTAAGACAACGATTGCAGGGCCTCTGGCTGCCTCTGGTGACGCCGTTTCGCGACGGCCATCTCGACGAGCGCTCGCTCCGGCAGCTCGCGCGACACTACGCGTGCGAGGCCATCGACGGCTTCATCCTCGGCGCGACCTCCGGTGAAGGCATGACGCTGAAGGGCGCCGAGCTCGAGCGCCTCGTCGCAACCGTGCGCGAGGAGCTCGCCGCGCAACGTCGCAGCGTTCCGATCGTTCTTGGCCTCTCCGGCGCGGACACCGCGCGGCTGAAGGAAAGCCTGGATGAAACCGCGGACTGGCCGATCGACGGTTATCTGATCGCGAGCCCCTACTACCTGCGGCCATCGCAGCGCGGCCTATGTGCGCATTTCGAGGCGCTCGCCGATCACGCTGCCTGGCCGATCGTGCTCTACAACATTCCCTATCGCACCTCGGTCAATCTCACCAACCAGACGCTGCTCCGCCTTGCCGAGCATCCGAACATCGTTGGCCTGAAGGATTGCTCCGCGAACCGCGAGCAATCGATCGCGCTGCTCCGCGACAAGCCGGACCACTTTCGTGTGCTGACCGGCGAGGACGCGCACACTCATGAAGCGCTGAGCGACGGCGCGGATGGCGCCATCTTGCTCTCCGCCCACATCGAGACCGCAACCTTTGCTGCGATTCATACCGAGCTGAAGCGCGGCAATGCCGACACCGCGCTCGCGCGCTGGCAGGAGGTTTCGGAGTTGACGCGGCTGTTGTTCGCCGAGCCGAGTCCGGCGCCGGCAAAGTACTGGCTGTGGCGATGCGGCCTCATCGACAGTCCGGAGGTGCGCCTGCCGATGGTCGAGGTCGGAAGCGAACTCGCCGCCGCGCTCGATAGCGAGATCGCGCGGAGGTTGGAAAAATCCGCCTATGGGGAATCGTCGGTGGCTCCGCGCCCTGACGGCCGCATGGCAACGCCTTTCATGCAGACCTGAGCACGGACGCGTCGAGACGTATCCGATGTCCGATTGGCTGCGCCGTGATATCGGCCTGACCGAAGACGTCGTGACATCGGCATTGGAGCGGCTTGACGGCATCAAGCGGAGGCACTGCGGATGGGTCTGATGGCTGCGAGGTCGTGCGGAAGACGCAGTCTCTTCGCCTCGCCCTGCGCACACGAAGCTACCCTCTCCCACACGGGAGAGGGTGCATCACAAGCTTGGCTCGATCTCGATCACGCCCGCGGCGCGCAGCGGACGTAGACCATGTTGCCGTAGCGGGTGGCGGCGTCCTTGTCGATGAATCGGGTGACCATGACGCGGCCGTCGAAGGAGACGATCTCGCGGTCCTGCTCGCCGGGAGTCGGTCCGGCCGGTCCGATATAGTTCTTGCCGCTTGGTGAGCCCTTCAGCCGCAGCTCCTGCGGCGTCGCCTGGTCGGCCAGGTGCATGATCACGCCGCCGCTCGATCCGGCGCCGATCACATAGGGATTCTTGCACTGCGCGCGGGCCGCAGCCTCGGTGCGGGCGCGGTCGGACGGGTTCTGGAACGAGGCAAGGCCCCAGCGGCCGACGATCTCGTCGGCGCGGATCGACGCCGGCATTTCCGGCCCAGTGCCGGGCTCGGCCTCCGGCGCCGGCGAGGACGATGAGAACGACGGCAGGCTCATGCCGCCGCCACATGCACCCAGCAGCAGCGCCAAGGCTGCGGCGGCGCCCAGCTTGGCAACCGTCCGCGCGTGAGCTGAACTGATCATGGCATTCCCCCGAGCAAAGCGCCCCCCAAACACGAGCCTGACAGCCCCCTCCCGCAGCCAAGCGCAAAACCGCTGCCGGGGCAATGACGTCGTAGAATACGCCAGCGTCCCCAATTCGTTTCGATCGTCAACATCCTATATCCGTCTCACCAATGGCTTAACCACCCTTTGCTTGACAGGATCGCGGCCAAGCCATATTTCCGGGCGCACTATTAGCACTCGGGAAGCCCGATTGCTAAAGCGCGCCGTTCGATCCCGGCATTCGATCCGGAGGTCGGACGGGGGCGCAGGCCCCTCTCCTAGTTCCGTCGCTTCCGAAGCGAGCTTCCAAAGGGAAACGTCATGGCTAAGTCCAAATTTCGTCCGCTGCATGACCGTGTCGTGGTCAAACGTATCGATGCCGAGGAAAAGACCAAGGGCGGCATCATCATTCCCGACACCGCCAAGGAGAAGCCGTCCCAGGGCGAAATCGTCGCCGTCGGCCTCGGCGGCCGCGACGAGGCGGGCAAGCTGATCCCGATCGACCTCAAGGTCGGCGACCGCGTGCTGTTCGGCAAGTGGTCGGGCACCGAGGTCAAGATCGACAATGAAGATCTCCTGATCATGAAGGAGTCGGACATCATGGGCGTGCTGGCCTAAGGCCACAACGTCCCTTCAAACGCCGCCGCGCTTCCCTCTTGTCATGCCCGGGCTTGAGCCGGGCATCCATCCTGCTTCGAAAGATGATGGATTGCCGGGTCAAGCCCGGCAATGACGATTAGGGTGCGCGGCCCATTTCCACATCATGCCAGGAGCAAAAAATGGCTGCCAAGGACGTCAAGTTTTCCGGAGAAGCGCGCGAACGCATGCTGCGCGGCGTCGACATTCTCGCCAACGCCGTCAAGGTGACGCTCGGCCCGAAGGGCCGCAACGTCGTCATCGAGAAGAGCTTCGGCGCGCCCCGCATCACCAAGGACGGCGTCACCGTCGCCAAGGAGATCGAGCTCGAGGACAAGTTCGAGAACATGGGCGCCCAGATGGTGCGTGAGGTCGCCTCCAAGACCAACGACCTTGCTGGCGACGGCACCACCACCGCGACCGTGCTGGCTCAGGCCATCGTGCGCGAAGGCGCCAAGGCGGTTGCCGCCGGCATGAACCCGATGGACCTCAAGCGCGGCATCGACACCGCGGTTGCGGCTGTCATCAAGGACATCGAGAAGCGCGCCAAGCCCGTCGCCGCCTCGTCCGAGGTCGCCCAGGTCGGCACCATCTCGGCCAATGGCGATGCCGCCATCGGCAAGATGATCGCGCAGGCGATGCAGAAGGTCGGCAACGAGGGCGTCATCACCGTCGAGGAGAACAAGTCGCTCGACACCGAAGTCGACATCGTCGAGGGCATGAAGTTCGACCGCGGCTATCTGTCGCCCTACTTCGTCACCAACGCCGAGAAGATGACCGCCGAGCTCGAGGACGCCTACATCCTCTTGCACGAGAAGAAGCTCTCGGGCCTGCAGGCCATGCTGCCGGTGCTGGAAGCCGTGGTGCAGTCCGGCAAGCCGCTCGTCATCATCGCAGAGGACGTCGAGGGTGAGGCGTTGGCCACGCTGGTCGTGAACCGTCTCCGCGGCGGCCTGAAGGTTGCCGCCGTCAAGGCCCCGGGCTTCGGTGATCGCCGCAAGGCCATGCTCGAGGACCTCGCGATCCTCACCGGCGGCCAGCTGATCTCCGAAGAGCTTGGCATCAAGCTCGAGAACGTCACGGTGAAGATGCTCGGCCGCGCCAAGAAGGTCGTGATCGACAAGGAGAACACCACGATCGTCAACGGCGCCGGCAAGAAGCCGGACATCGAGGCCCGCGTCGGCCAGATCAAGGCCCAGATCGAGGAAACCACCTCGGACTACGACCGTGAAAAGCTCCAGGAGCGTCTGGCCAAGCTCGCCGGCGGCGTCGCGGTGATCCGCGTCGGCGGCGCGACCGAGATCGAGGTCAAGGAGAAGAAGGACCGCGTCGAGGACGCGCTCAACGCCACCCGCGCGGCCGTGCAGGAAGGCATCGTCCCCGGCGGCGGCGTCGCGCTGCTCCGCGCCAAGAAGGCGGTGGGCCGTCTCACCAACGCCAATGCCGACGTGCAGGCCGGCATCAACATCGTGCTGAAGGCGCTCGAAGCCCCGGTCCGCCAGATCTCCGAGAACGCCGGCCTCGAAGGCTCGGTCGTCGTCGGCAAGATCCTGGAGAACAAGTCCGAGACCTTCGGCTTCGACGCCCAGACCGAGCAGTACGTCGACCTGGTCGAGAAGGGCATCATCGACCCCGCCAAGGTGGTGCGCACCGCGCTTCAGGACGCCTCCTCCGTGGCCGGCCTGCTGGTGACCACCGAAGCCATGGTCGCCGAGCTGCCGAAGAAGGAAGCAGCCCCCGCGATGCCGGCCGGCGGCGGCATGGGCTTCTGAGCCCGTCGCAGCAAAAAAATCGCGCGAAGGCCGCCTCCGGGCGGCCTTCTTTTTTGCCCAGAATGGCCTGCGCTTTCCGATTCAACCTCCGGCCAAAACCCACTACGGTGGCGCCGATTCTGATCTCTTGAGGGTTTCGTCGATGCGCGCGCTTTCGTTCTGCTCGATTGGTTTTTTGGCGGCATTGCTTGCAGTTTCGCCTGAGGTCGCGTCCGCCCAGATGAAGCTGTCGCCAAAGGCCGCCGCGCCCAGTGGAACCGAGACGCGCTATTTCACCTCGATCGACGGGCTCATGGACGGCAATGCCGATGTGATCCTGAAGGAGACCCGCCAGGGCAAGACGGTCACCGCGGCCGTGCTCGACGTCTGCTATCCCGCAGCGAAGAATTCCGACCGCAAGGACCGCTTCGTCGTCAACCTCACGGTCGCCGGCCAGCTCTTGTCGGGCACGACGCAGAGTCTCGGCGACAAGGCGCCGGTCACCGTCAAGCTGACGCGCAAGCCGACCAGCGATACCTTCGAATTCCGTGGCCAGATCTCGATCGGCGGCAACGTGACCGAGGTCGCCTCGCCCGACAATTCCGATCTCAGCGAGAAGGAGTTTCTGGACAACCAGACCTCCGACGACGGCATCACGCCACAGCCGAAGGATTTCACCGAGGTCTCGCCGGAAGCGATCGCGGTCAAGGTCAAGTTAGAGGCGGCGACCGACTTCCTGAAGAGCCTGAAGGGCCAGGATGTCGAGGTGACGCTGGCAAGCCTGTCGGTCGGCTGCGACGCGCTGCGCGCCGGCGAGCAGACCATCAACATGTCGGTCGATCCGGAACGGGCAGCTGCGCTGCTCGCCAAGTTCAAGGCGATGCCGGGCGTCACCGCAGTGGGCTGGACCGCCGGCATGATGGAGATGGACCGCACCATCCGCTTCGCCGCCGCCGACTGGCGCGACGGCGACAAGATCAGCCGGGACCGGCTCGCCGGCACCGTCGCCAACGTGCTGGCGAGGACGCTGACGGCAAAAACCGTCTCGCAAAGCTTCGACCCCGTCACCGGCAAGCTCAAGGTCGTCTTGAAGCGGCCGAACCAGGATTTCCCAGCGCTCGAGCTCACCGATACGATCGAGGTCGCGGGCCTGGTCTCGACCGACAAGCCCGGCAGCAGCGACCGCCTCCTGCTCTGGGTCGGCAGCCCCGCGATCACAACGGCCGACGAGAGCACCGGCGCCAAGCTCAACCTGTCGGATGAAGCCGGCACCGATGAAGAGGGCGATCAGACCGACGACAACGGCGCGATCGAGGCGCTGACGAAGGAATTGAAGGGCCAGCGCTGGGACGCCGACAAGTCGGTGTGGAAGTAGTCCGTACACCAACTCTTGGTCATCGCCCGGCTTGACCGGGCGATCCAGTACGCCGAGGCGGTCGTGATTGAATCGATGGGCCGCGGCGTACTGGGTGCCCCGGTCGAGCCGGGGCACGACAGCGAGTTGGTTTAATTCCCGTTCATCCGGAAGCGCAGCGGCTTGGGGCCGATCAGCGTGAGAAAGTCACCCTGGCGCTTCCAGGTCTCGACGCTGGCGAGCGCCGCGACGAGGTCGTCATCGGCCTGGGCCTTGGCCGGCGGACAGGAACGGTCCTGGATCTGGCCGGGTACGAAGATCACCGTGTTGCCGGCGACCGAGAACTGACCTTTGCCGCCCTTGCACCAGAGCTCCAACACCACCTCGCCATTGTCGCCGATCTCGATGTTGGGAATGCGCTTCGAGCCCTGCTGCGGCAAGGCTTCGAGCGTCATCTCGGATCCGAAGGGAAAGCCGTCCTCGGCGTGGCTTGCGCCCGCCATCAGCACCACCGCGGCCGCCGCGCACACCATCTGCTTGACCGAAACCATGAGACCTCTCGACCGTCCTTGAACCGCCGCACCTTCTATAAGACGGGAACGACGTTGAGAAGGTTCGCCGCACACGCAAAATCCCCGCGGGGTTTTTCCCGCGGGGATGTCGTTACGTTGAGAATGCGTCGCGCTACTTCAACACCAGCGCCGTGAACGGCCATACGTAGGCCTGGAGCGTCACGAGCACGCCGACCAAGCAGGCCAGCACGATCGAGTGCCAGAACACGAAGCGCAGGATCGTGCCCTCGTGGCCGTACCACCGCGTGGCGGTGGAGGCGACCACGATCGACTGCGCATCGATCATCTTGCCCATCACGCCGCCGGAGGAGTTCGCCGCCGCCATCAGGATGGGCGACAATCCGATCTGTTGCGACGTGATCTTCTGGAGGTTGCCGAACAGGATGTTCGAGGCGGTATCCGATCCCGTCAGCGCGACACCCAACCAGCCGAGCAGCGTGCCGAAGAAGGGATAGAGCACGCCAGTCGCCGCAAAGGCGAGACCGAGCGTCGCGTCGACGCCCGAAAGGCGGGTGAGCGTGCCGATCGCGAGCATCGCCGAGATCGTGATCAGCGAGATCGCGCAGAGCCGGATCGTGCGGCCATATTCGACCAGCAGCCGGCCGGGACCGACGCCCATCAGGAAGCCCGAGATGATCGCCGCGATCAGCATGCCCGTGCCGGTGAAGGACAGATAGGTAAAGTTGAACACCGCACCTTCCGGCGTGGGGCCAGCCGCAACCGGCGGCATCTTGTTGATCATCTTGTCGAGATCGGGAACTGCATACTTCCAGACGAACAACGAGTCCGCCCAGGACTTGAACCATCCACTGCCCCAGATCAGCATCACGACGCAGACGATGATCCACGGCAACAGCGCGCTCCACAGCTCGGCCTGCGTGAGCGGCGTCTTGTCGAGCGGTGCAGTCTTGCCCATTTCCGACACCGATTCATCGCGGCCGCGCAGCGCCGGCGACAGCCAGAGCTGCTTGGGTTGCCACACTTTCAGGAACAGGATCAGCGCCCCCATCGAAATCAGCGACGCCCCGATGTCGACGATCCAGGGATTGATGAAGTTGGAGATCACGAATTGCGGGATTGCGAAGGACACGCCGGTGACAAGGATCGCCGGCCAGATATCCTTCATGCCGCGCCAGCCCGCGAACGCCCAGACCACCCAGAATGGCACGATCAGCGAGAAGAACGGCAACTGCCGTCCGACCATCGCGCCGAGGATATACGGATCAAGTCCGGTGACGGAGGCAAGGCCCTGGATCGGCGTGCCAAGTGCGCCATAGGCGACCGGCGCGGTGTTTGCGATCAGCGACAGGCCGGAGGCGGCGAGCGGCGAGAAGCCGAGACCGATCAGCACGGCGCCGGTGATCGCGACAGGCGTGCCGAAACCCGAGGCGCCTTCGAAGAAGGCGCCGAAGGAGAACGCGACCAGCAGGAGTTGCAGGCGCCGGTCCTCGGTGACGCCGCCGACCGCGCGCTTCAACAGCTCGAAGCGCCCCGTCGTGACCGTCACCTGGTAGAGGAAGATGACGTTGAGGACGATCCATCCGATCGGGAAGAAACCGGTGACGACGCCGAGTGCGGAGGCGCGGACCGACATGTTCACCGGCATGGTGAAGATGACGATCGTGATCAGGTTGGTGATGATGACGGCAATCACGGCCGCGATGTGCGCTTTCACGCGCCCGCTTGCGATCATGATCAACAGCGAGACCACCGGGACCGCCGCCGCGATGGTCGACAACGCCGCATTGTTCAGTGGGTTATAAACTTGATTCCACATGCTCGTCCTCCCCCACGCATTGGTGCGGCAGGGCGGCCAGCGTGGATAGCCGAACCTGCTTGATGCGAGTCGCGATAGTCCCTGAGCCTGAGGCGGTCATGTCGCGAGTGCGGCGGTTCCCATCCGCTCACAAGCTCGCGAAGTTCCGAAGGCCCCCACCCCGCGCCGTTATGCCCATGCTAGGGTTGCCGGCCCGGACAACGCAAATCGCCGGATTTGCAACTTTAGTCTAAGCGCGCTTATTTGCGCCGTTGCATCAGGCGCTTGCGCCTACCCCGCAGGAGACCCCTATCTGTGAAGAACATCCGCGCGACGCTCGCGACCGTTTGGCGAATCGCCATCCCCTACTTCCGGTCCGAGGACAAATGGGCCGGCCGCGGCCTGCTCGCCGCAGTGATCGCGATCGAGCTGGCGCTGGTCGCGATCGACGTGCTCGTGAACCAGTGGCAGAACCGTTTCTACAGTGCGCTCCAGGCCTATGATCTGGACAGCTTCGTGCGCGAGATCTGGATCTTCATCGGCCTCGCCTCGGCCTTCGTCGCACTGGCCGTCTATCAGCTCTATCTGAACCAATGGCTCCAGATCCGCTGGCGGCAATGGCTGACGCGGCACTATCTCGGCGAATGGCTCGATGACGCCACGCACTACCGCATGCAGCTCACCGGCGACGCCGCCGACAATCCGGACCAGCGCATCACCGACGACGTCAAGAATTTCGTCGAGCAGACCCTGAGCATCGGCGTCGGCCTGCTGTCCTCGATCGTGACGCTGTTCTCCTTCGTGATCATTCTTTGGGGCCTCTCCAACGCCGCCCCCCTGCATCTCTTCGGCAGCGACTTCGCGATCCCCGGCTATCTGTGCTGGGGTGCCCTGATCTACGCGATCCTCGGCACCGCCCTGACGCACTGGATTGGTGTGCCGCTGGTCAATCTCAATTTCGAGCAGCAGCGCTTTGAAGCCGACTTCCGCTTCAACCTGGTCCGGGTGCGCGAGAATTCCGAACAGATCGCGCTGCTCAAGGGCGAGAGCGCCGAGCGCGGACGCCTCCTGCACCGCTTCAGCTTCGTGATCGGCAACTGGTACGCGATCATGAGCCGCACCAAGCGCCTCACCGCGTTCACGGCGAGCTATCAGCAGGCTGCCGTGATCTTTCCCTACGTGTTGGTGGCGCCGGCCTATTTCGCCAAGAAGATCCAGCTCGGTGACATGATGCAGACCGGCTCGGCCTTCTCGAGCGTGCAGCGCGCGCTGTCGTTCTTCGTGACGACCTACCGCTCGCTCGCCGAATGGCGCGCGGTGGTTGCCCGTCTCGACGGCTTCGAGATGTCGGTCAGCTCGGCCGCCAATCTCCCCGCGCACGAGCCGACCATCGGCGTCACGCCATCCACGGGCAGCGAGGCCATCGCGCTCGAGCAGTTGCTGGTGAAGCTGCCGAACGGCAAGCCGCTGGTCGCAGCCAACGCCTTTGCGATCCAGCACCCCGAGCGCGTGCTGGTGACGGGACCGTCGGGCTCGGGCAAGTCGACGCTGTTCCGCGCCATCGCCGGGGTCTGGCCGTTCGGCACTGGCAAGATCGCCATCCCCGGGAAATCCAGCCTGATGATGCTGCCGCAGCGGCCTTATTTCCCGATTGGCCCGCTCGGCGACGCCGTGATCTACCCGGCCGAGCACGGCACGGTTGCGCCCGACAAGATCAAGGACGCGCTGAGAGCGGTCGGCATGCCGCGGCTTGCCGAGCAGCTCGACGAGGAAGCGCACTGGAACAGGACGCTGTCGCTCGGCGAGCAGCAGCGGTTAGGGGTGGCACGGGCGCTGCTGCATGCGCCGGATTACCTGTTCCTCGACGAGGCGACTGCCTCGCTCGATGAGCCGTCCGAGGCCCTGCTCTACCGCCTCATGGAGGAAAGGCTGCCGTCGACCACGATCGTGTCGATCGGCCACCGCTCGACGCTCGATGCCTTCCACAGCCGCCATGTCAGGCTGGTCCAGGACGGCGAGATCCACGTGCTCGGCGGGGTCGGCGCACCGGCCTGGGCGGAGCCGAGCGAAGCGCGCTGAATGCTTCCACAGTGACCGTGCACTCCCTCTCCCGCTTGCGGGAGAGGGCTATCGCATTGATGTGAGAGCTTGAGGCGCTGAAGCTTCCATATCGTCATGGCCGGGCATAGCCGTCCGAAGGACGGCGTCGCTTCCGCTCGCCTATGTCCCGGCCATCCACGCCTTGCCTAACGGCACAAGGAACGTGGATGCCCGGGACAGGCCCGGGCATGACGCAGTTATCCGTGTAGCGCCCACGGGAGACGTTCACGCCCCCACAAAAGCAAAAGGGCGGCAGGTTTGTCCTGCCGCCCCTTCAGCCAGTCTCGGGATGAAACTTACTTCAGGTTGGTCATCGCCGTCAGGTCGAACGACAGCTTGGCGATGCCGGCCGCGCCGCACCAGTTGGAGCCGACGCCCGACGGGTTGATCGGGGTCACGAAGGTACCGGTGGAGGCGGTGATGTTACCGCGGGCCGACCAGTCGCTGGTGAAGGCGTTACAGTCACCCTTGGAGAGGTTGGTGTCGGAGTAGCGCAGATCCAGCGTGAAGACCTTGTAGGTGAAGCCGATGCCGACGTTCCAGGTGTTGTAGTCGGCATATTTGATGCCGTTCGGGAACGCGAGCGTGCCGTAGAAGCTGTCGGAGGTGCCCAGCCATTGACGGCCGAACTCACCCGACACGTACATGCCGACGCCGCTCGAGCCAAAGATCGTGCTGGGCGCGGTGTACTTGCCGGTGATCGAGGCGTAGTTGCCCCAGGCGCCCGAGTTCAGGTAGCTCGGAGTGTAGTACTCGGTGAAGCCGAACGCCCAGTTGTCGTTCACCGTATAGGTCCCCTTGCCATAGACTTCGAAGAAGCTCAGGTCCTTCTTGATCACGTTGGCATTGAGCAGGGCCTTCTCGGCGCACTCGGCGCCCTGGAAGTTGCCGGCGAAGTCGATGCCGGGCGCGCCGAAATAGCAGGTGCCGCCCGGATACAGGTAGCCCCAGACACCGATGTCGAGCGCGAACGCGCCGAAGGTCGGGCGGATACCGCCGTAGACGTCGACTTCTGCTGCGGCGCGGTTCGGGAATGAGATGCTCTCGGCCGAGACGCCGACATAGAGCTGGAGGTCCTTGGTGACGTTGTAGCGCGGCTCGAAATAAGCCGTGACCGACGGCTTGTGGTTCGACTGGGTGATGCCGCGGAAGATGTAATCGCTCATGATGCCGCCGCCGAAGGCGACGTCCCACGGGTCAAAGGCGGGCGGCGGAGGAGCCTTCACAGCCTTCACCGGCATATCTGCCGCCAGAGCCGAACCCGTCACCATTGCCAGCGCCGTTGCCAACAAAGCCACTTTCTTCATTTCGTTCCCCATCACCTTCCTAAGGCCAGTCCGATCCCGGCGCCCCCCGGGGCATGCGACCCTGACTGAAAAACTCTCGTAACAGCCGCAATCTGGAGTGCGACGCCCAAGCAGTGAAGCAAAAAACACGGGCATCTGCCGACTTTTTGGGCGTAATGGCAATTTCACGAAAGGTTGTCAGCGTGTGTTGCATCTCGAACACAATGATTTCGAGCCGAGGTGCCCCTGACCACGTGATGCTACGGGGAGATTGCCAGGCTGAGGCTTGGCCGCCACGCGTAGGCTCCCCGCGATTCGGCTTGGCTTCGGCCGATGCAAAAAGGCCGCAGCATCAGTGCCGCGGCCTTCCTGCTTGCAGGTTCGCAATTGAGGCCAGGAAGAGCGCCTAGCCCTGCCCGTCAGCAGCTGCGGACGGACCATCGCCGCTCGACGGAGTCGCCCAGCTCGCTTCCGGCGCGGGCTCGGGGGCGGGAGCTTCCACGGGGGCCGGTGGCTTGGGAGCCGGAGCCGCCCTCTTCGCGCTCTTCTTGGGAGCCGCCTTCTTCGCGGATTTCTTCGCGGCCTTCTTGGCCGCCTTCTTCGGTGCGGCTTTCTTTGCCGACTTCTTCGCTGCCTTCTTGGCGGATTTCTTCGCCGACTTCTTCTTGCCGGCCTTCTTCGCAGTCTTCTTCGCCGCTACGGCTTTCTTGGCCTTTTTGGCCTTCTTGCTTTTCTTCTTCTTCGCTTTCGCCATCGTGATCCTCCTGTTGCCGCCGAACAATGTCGATCGGGCCTTCAGTCGTCCACCTCCGGGCGCGGCGCAGTCGGCTAGCTTAATTCGACTAGTTCAATGCCGGCTGCGCGCCGCCCGTCGCCCAATCGAGAAGCTCAATCGTGTGCACGACCGGCACTGATGTCCCGCTGGCAATCTGCACCATGCAGCCGATATTGCCTGCGGCAATCATGTCCGGCTTGACGCTTGCGATGTTGGCGACCTTGCGATCGCGCAACCTGCCCGCAAGGTCGGGCTGGAGAATGTTGTAGGTCCCCGCCGAACCGCAACACAAATGGCTCTCTGGGATATCTTTCACCACGAATCCGTTCTTGGAAAGCAATTCTTTCGGAAGTCCAGTGATTTTCTGCCCGTGCTGCAGTGAACAAGCGGAATGATAGGCGACGACGATGTCGTCGTGTCGCCTCAAGGGCTGAAGCGCGAGACCTGCGACATACTCCGTGATGTCCTTGGCGAGAGCGGAGACGTTGGCCGCATCGCTCGCGAGCTCGCGGTCCTCGCGCAGCAGATAGCCGTAGTCCTTGATGACCGTGCCGCAGCCGGACGTCGTCACCAGGATGGCATCGAGACCGTCCTTTGCCGCCTCGCGACGCCATGCCGCAACGTTCGCCCGCGCCCGCGCGAGCGCATCGTCGTCACGTCCGAGGTGATGGGTCAGAGCGCCGCAGCATTGCTCGTCCCGGACCAGCACGACCTCGATGCCGTGGCGGGTCAGCAGGTTGATGGCGGCCTGGTTGATCCGCGGCGCGAGCACCTGCTGGGCGCAGCCCTGGAGCAGCGCCACCCGCCCCCGCCTCTTGCCGAGCGGCGCAAAGACGCTGCCCGCGGCGGGCCCCGGAGCCGGCAGCCGGCCTGGCGCGAGCGCCAGCATCGCCTTGATCCGCTGCGTCAGGCCGGGCGTAGCCGACGGCCGCGGCGTCGGCAGCAAAGCCGCGAGCGGCCGGGCAAGCCGCGCCAGCGACATGCTGACGCGAAAGCGCTGCGGGTCAGGCAGGACGAACGCCAGCACGGTGCGGAGCAGACGCTCGGCAAGCGGCCGCTCGTAACGCTCTTCGATCCGGACGCGGGCCTGGTCGACCAGGTGCATGTAGTTCACCCCGGACGGACACGTGGTCATGCAGGCAAGGCACGACAGGCAGCGGTCGACATGCTTGACGACCTCCGATGTCGGCGCCTGGTCCTTCTCCAGCATCTCCTTGATCAGGTAGATGCGGCCGCGCGGGCTATCGAGCTCGTCGCCGAGCAGCACATAGGTCGGACAGGTCGCGGTGCAGAAGCCGCAATGCACGCAGGCACGCAGGATCTTGTCTGCTTCCGCGATATCGGGATCGGCGAGCTGGGTGAGCGAAAATTCGGTCTTCATGCCGCGCCCCGCTTCAGCCGCCCGCGATTGAGGATGGTCTTCGGATCGAAGCTGACGCGAACCCGCTCGCTGAGCGCGGCGACACCCGGTGCTTGCGGATGGAACACGTCCACATTGCGCCGCACCTCCTCAGGTGCCCGGACCAGCATGGCGTGCCCGCCGACGGCTTCCGTGCGCCGGCGCACGATGGCGGCTTGCGCATCGTCCTTGGGCGGCACCGCCGCCCAGATCAGCCCGCCACCCCAGTCGTAGATCACGTCGCCGCCGGTGTCCTGCGCAAGCTGCCGGCCGACCGCGGCGCCAGAGGCCGGCGGACACACGATCCGCCACACCGGCCAGGCGCCAAGCGCGCCATCGGCCGCGAACGGCAGCACGTCCCGTATCGCAGTCCACAATGCGGCCGAGGCGCCATCCTCCACGATGGTGGCGGTTCCGAATGGCGCGAGCGTCTCGCGCAGCGCGACCGCGCGGTGAGCGGCCGAGGCGGTGATGCCCTCCAGCCGCAGCACGGTAAGCGGCTCGCCTCGAGTGGCGACGTCGCCGAGCCCTTCGGCTCTCTCCCGGACAGCGGATTTCGGCAGATGCGCCGCGCCCGATACGTCGAAGGGCGAACCGAGCGCCACGGTCATGGCCTTGTTGGCGCTACCGTCATCCAGCCCGCGCAACAGCAGCGTCCGCTCGCTCTCCGGCTTCGGCATGACCTTCAGCGTCACCTCGGTCATGACCGACAGTGTGCCCCAGGAACCGGCGAGCAGCTTGCAGAGGTCGTAGCCGGTAACGTTCTTCACCACCTTGCCGCCGGTCTTGAAGCTGTCGCCGAAGCCCGAGACGGCGTGCGCGCCGAGCAGATGGTCGCGCACCGCCCCCGCCTTGATACGGCGTGGCCCGGCGAGGCCCGCCGCGATCATCCCACCGATGGTGCCGAGCCCGGGCATTGTGCCGAGCCCGGGCATCGTGCCGAGCCCGGGCATCGTGCCGAGCCCGGGCATCGTGCCGAGCCCGGGCGTCCCGAGCAGGGGCGCGGTGTTCATCGGCTCGAAGGCGAACTGCTGGCTCTTGGCATCGATCAGCGACAGCACGTCGGCCAGCGGCGCGCCGGCCTGGAGCGTGATGATCAGCTCGTTGGGCTCATAGGAGGTGATCGCGTTTAGCGCGGAGACGTCGAGCACGGCGTTGGTCGCCATCACATGGCCGATGCCGCGCTTGGAGCCATGGCCGATGATCTCGAGCGGCTGCTCATTGGCAATCGCCGCGCGCACCACCTCTTCGACGTCTTTGGCGTCTCTGACCTTGAGCGTATCCACGGGAAAAGGCGGTAGCGAAATTCGCGTCGGAAATCAATTCGCGCGGGGCTCGCACACCTCATCCCAAAGAAGGTGCAGCCTTTCACCATGCGGTGCGCGGGCCGGTTTGCACCACCCTGCAAGGCACGATCTCACTTCGATCATCATCGAAACATTATCGCCCAAACTTCGCTATTGATCGAACAGTTCTCTCCCCAATGGAGTTCCAACATGAACCAACAGGCGATGAACCAACAAGCCATCCACCAGGCGATCAGTAGCGGGGGTCTTCTGGTCGTGGCGCAATGGGAAGCCAGGGCTGAAGAGGCCGACCACGTGGCCGAGATCCTGCGCACCTTCCTCCCGCAGGCGCAAAGCGAGCCGGGCGTGAAACTGTTCCTGATCAGTCGCGCCAAGGACAATCCGGCGCAGTTCCTGTTCTACGAGCTGTTCCGCGACGAAGCCGCCTTCAGAGCGCATCAGGACAGCGCGCACTTCAAGAGCCATATCGCAGGACAGGCGCTGCCATTGCTGGCAAAGCGCGAGCGCACCCAATACGCGTTGATGTAAGAAGCTCCTCGCACGCTGCGCGCGACTAGATGATCGCGCGCAGCGGCGACCTCCGCAGGATCAGCGCTGAGACGGCGAAGCTACCGGCCGCCGCCAGCATCGTCAGCAACAGTGCCTTCGTGAGTGCGAAGAGCGGTAGCCCATGCAGGAGCATGGCGAAGCCGATCAGGATCGGCGGGTGGATCAGGTAGACCCCGAACGCATTGTCCGAGAGCCACTTGGCGACCGGCCCCTGCCAGTCGAAATGGCGGCGATAGATGGCCAGAATGACAAGACCCATGCCCACACAGACGAGCGCCTCCCACAGGCACTTCCCCGCGCTGACGAGATTGAAGCCGCCGGAATAGAGCGACGTCTCGCCCTCGAGGCCGCCGCCAAGCAGCACCAGCGCCGCGAACAGCGGAACGGAGAGCATGAGCGCCAGCGCTCCCCAGCGCAGACAGGCCCCCTCGGCAAGTCCCGTCATCCAGTTACCGCGATAGCCATAGGCTCCGACCGCGAACATCAGGACGTATTGCGGCAGGTCACCGGGATGAACATTGAGCACCGAGGTGCCGGCCTGCACGACGATGCGCACGGCAAAGGTGGCCCCGGCCATCACCATCACGAAGGCGACGACCATCGGCCAACGCAGCACGACGTTGCGCTCTCGCCAGCCCGACAGGCGGATCATGCCGTAGGCAACCGAGAACAGGAGCAGGACGGCGCAGAACCACATCGGGCCGGTCTCGGACAACCACTCGCCATCCCCGAGATGAACCAGCCACTGATGGCCGAAGCCGCCGCGTCCCCAGGTCCGTGACAGGAAATACTGCGTGAGCGGGCCGATCACGAACATGTAGAGCAGGGTCGGCAAGCCCAGCCGGACGAAGCGGTCGCGGGCGAAGATCGGAAATTCCTTCCGGTCGCAGGATGCGGCGGCGAAATAACCGGCGATGAAGAACAGCACCGCCATGAAGAAGGCCTGGAGGAAGCTCTGGTAGACGCCGAAGAACAGCGCCGTGCCAAAGCCGGTCGCCTGCCGGTCGATGTAGTACCAATTGCCGAACGGGCTGTAGGTGTCGGCCGCGTGCATGCTCAGCACGAGGATGATCATCGACCAGCGGATGTTGTCGATGAACAGGAGCCGTGACTGGGCGTGCGCCCCCGCAGGTGCAGTCGTCGCCGCGCCTACCGGAATGTCCGCCATGCCGCCACCTCGACCGACATGCCAGATCCTCAGAACCGCGGAATGTCCGGAAACGCCAGCTTGCCCGCATGCACATGCATGCGGCCGAGCTCGGCGCAGCGGTGCAGGGTCGGGAACACCTTTCCGGGATTGAGCAGGCCCTGCGCGTCGAAGGCGCATTTCAGCCGCTGCTGCTGGTTGAGGTCGATCTCGTTGAACATATCCGGCATCAGGTCGCGCTTCTCGATGCCGACGCCGTGCTCACCGGTGAGCACGCCGCCGAACTCGACGCAGGCGCGCAAGATGTCGGCGCCGAACGACTCGGCGCGCTCGATCTCCCCGGGCTTGTTGGCATCGTAGAGGATGAGGGGATGCAGATTACCGTCGCCGGCGTGGAACACGTTGGCGCAGCCGAGGTGGTATTTCTCCGACAGCTCGCGGATGCGCGCCAGCGCCTTCGGCAGCGCGCCGCGCGGAATGGTGCCGTCCATGCAGAGATAGTCGGGCGAGATCCGACCGACGGCGGGGAACGCCGCCTTGCGGCCGGCCCAGAACAGATTGCGCTCGGCCTCCGAAGTCGAGATCTGGCAGGTGGTCGAGCCGCAGCCTTGCGCGATCGCCTCGACGCGCTTGATCAACTCGTCGACCTCGACGCCGGGACCGTCGAGCTCGATGATCAGGAGCGCCTCCACATCGAGTGGATAGCCGGCATGGACGAAGGCTTCGGCGGCGTGGATCGCGGGCTTGTCCATCATCTCCATGCCGCCGGGAATGATGCCGGCGCCGATGATCCGCGCCACGCATTCGCCGGCCGCCTCGACCTGCGCAAACCCGACCATCAGCGCGCGCCCCGTCTCGGGCTTTTGCAGAATGCGCACCGTGATCTCGGTGATGACGCCGAGCAGGCCTTCCGAGCCCGTGATCACGCCCATCAGATCGTAGCCTGGATTCTCCGCCGCCTTGCCGCCGATGCGCAGGATCTCGCCGCTCATCAGCACGAACTCGCAGCCGAGCACGTTGTTGGTGGTCATGCCGTATTTCAGGCAGTGCACGCCGCCGGAATTTTCAGCGACGTTGCCGCCAATCGAGCAGGCGATCTGCGACGAGGGATCGGGTGCGTAATAGAAGCCAGCATGCGCGACCGCCTGGCTGATCGCGAGGTTGGTGACGCCGGGCTCGGTGACGACGACGCGGTTGTCGAAATCGATCTCGCGGATGCGCTTGAACTTGCCGAGCCCCAAGAGCACGCCGTCTTCCAGCGGCAACGCACCGCCAGACAGCGAGGTGCCTGACCCGCGCGGCACCACCTTGATACCGTGCTCGGCACAATATTTCAGGACCAGCGAGACCTGCTCGGTGGTATCGGGCAGCACCACGACCATCGGCGGCTGCCGATAAGCGGTCAGCCCGTCGGACTCATAGACCCGCATCTCGGCGGCGCTGTCGATCACGCCCTCGCCGGGGACGATCGCGCGCAAGGCGGCGACGATCTCGCTGCGACGCGCCAGCACGGCCTGGTCGGATGCGGGCATCATGATGGCCATGTTACGAACCTTCGTCAGACGCTGGAAAATGTCCCGCCAAATCAATCATGTCCTGCCGGCTTTGGGTAGGTCCTCCGAAGGTCGCATTGCTTTGTTGCAGCGCAAGTTCTCTCTGGGGCAAGTCTGCTATCGCGAAACCTGTCAAACTTTCGCGGCTTGTCCACCTGCACCGGACCTGCCAAAACCACGACACTCAATCTGACCCCGGGAAGAGACGAAGAGCATCCTATGACAAAACTGACTTTCGGCGCGCTGGTTGCCCTCGCCATGACTGCCGCAGCGTCCACCGCCATATCTTCCACCGCCATGGCGCAGGACGCCGCAGCCGGCAAGACGTCGTTCAACAAGTGCCTCGCCTGCCACGCGATCGGCGAAGGCGCGAAGAACAAGGTCGGACCGGAGCTCAACGGCCTCGACGGCCGCAAATCCGGCACCGCGCCGGACTACAATTATTCAGACGCCAACAAGAATTCCGGCATCACCTGGGGTGAGGCGGTATTCAAGGAATATATCAAGGATCCGAAGGCCAAGATCCCCGGCACCAAGATGGCGTTCGCCGGCATCAAGAACGAGAAGGAGATCAACGATCTCTGGGCCTTCGTCTCCCAGTTCGACAAGGACGGCAAGGTCAAGCAATAACGCAGCGAGATTTGGCGGCCGCTAATCGGCGGCCGCCTTCTCGGCCATGATCGCGGCGATCAGCGCCTCGATCTCGGTCTTCACCAGGTCCGGCTCCGTGGTCTGCACCATGTGGCCGAGATTGGGCAGCACGATCAGCTTCGCATTCGGCACGGTCGCGGCGAACGGGCGGGCGTGGATATTGGTGGATACCGTCTTGTCGGGCTCGCCGGCGATAACCACGGTCGGCGCAAAAATCTCGCCATAGCGCGGAGCTTGCGCGGCCACCGACGCCTTCAGCGTCACCAGATCATAGGCATTGGCGATGAACTCGCGCGGGCGCAGCAGCAGCGGCGTCGCGGAGTCCTGCACGAAGCCGTCCGGCATCGTCTGCGGCAGGAAGACGTTCCGCGCGCCGGGCGTTGCAAGCAGATAGCCGAGCGGCAGCGTGATGGTGTAGGCGAGCAGCGGACCGATCACCGGCATTGCGATGATCTCATTGTAACGCCCGACGCCGCCGCGCCAGGGATGGGTGACCGGCGCAAGCATGACGAGACCTGCGACACGACCGGCATGATCGAGTGCAAGCCGCGCGCCGAGCGCACCGCTCCAGGAATGCACCACGAACACCGCGCGATCGATGCCGAGCTTGGCAAGCGCCTCGTCGACCATCCGCGCCTGCACCTCGGCCGTCGAATCCTCGAGTCGCGCCCGCGTGCTCCAGCCGTGGCCGGGGCGATCGATCAGGATCACGCGATGGTTTTCGGCGAGGAGATCGCCCAGCGGACGCCGCATCACCTCCAGATTCGAACTCGCACCATGCAGCATGACGATCGGCAAGGTAGCATCGCGCGGGCCGAGATCGACGACGTGCAGCGTTGCGCCGGCGACCTCGATCATCTCGCCCTGCGGCGGGAAGGCGCGCTCGACCGCCCAAACGCCGACCAGCGTGACGGCGACAAGCGCTACGAGCGCCGTCACGACGAGAAACACGATCATGAAGATGGTCCGGGCGATCCAGGGCACATGGCAGTTACGGTCTCAACGTCCGGCAGTTTCTTTTCGGCTTGCGCGCGCGGGTACGTCCTGCCTGTGGATATCAATAGAATTCAATTTGGGAAAATATCAACAAAATCAATGATGGCCTGAACGCATGGCACCAATCGGGCCGCTTCATGCAGCCGTCATCGCCGCCTCCATATAATCGCCACGGTCGGTTCCGCCTCTAAGCACGGGCGGGCGCCGATCCTCCACGCAATCCACAGGAACGCGGGAAAGACCGGCAGATTGTTCTGTTTTGGATTGGAGGTATTTCGATGAGTCTGCGATCTAAAGATGCTGCGATCGACGAGATCGTCGCGAGCTGCAGTGGTGATCTGCGCGGCGCGGTACGGGCGCTGCTACTGATCAACGAGCATCTCGAAGCCGAGCTTGCAAAACTCTATGCCGCTGCCGCGGACCGGAGCCTCGTCGAGCGCGGCGACCACATCCTGCATTAGGTGAACCTAGTTCTCGCTGTCGTCATCCTTGTCTTCGCCGGCATCTGGCCTCGGACAGGCACGGATCGTCGACCGCGCAAGCTTGGCGTCGGCCTTGGACTTGTAGGGACCGTCGCCGAACCAGATGTCGCCGATGATGACGGGATTGCTGGTCACGATCTCGCATTTGCCGGTGGCACGGTTGCCCACCACCCAGAATAGCCCGTCGGCAAGACAGACCGTCGCGGACGCCAGCACCAACGCACCCGCAAGGATCACGCGTTTCATCGCACGGCTCCACTTGTGGCTGTCATGCAGCTAATCCCGAAGGCGCGGGAAAAACATCCCCTCGCGGCGAGGCAACTCGACGCGTGGTTAATGGCCGCGCTCCGCAGTCGCTCAAAACAACATCGAGTTGGGGCTAGATATCCCGGCCTTCGACCTTCTCGGTCAGTGACTTGACCTGATCGGGGATCTTGTCGAGGTGCGGATTGATGGCGAGCGCCTTGCGGTAGGCATCGAGCGCACGCTTCTCGTCGCCGATCTCCTGCATGATCATGCCGAGACCTGCGAGCGCGCCGAAATGCCTCGGCTCCCGGATCAGTACCTCGCGAATGTCGGCGAGCGACCGGCCATAGTCGTTTTGCATGTAGTAGAGCGTGGCGCGCCGGTTCCAGGCCTCGATATAGTCGGGGCGAAGCTTGATGACGGCATCGAGCAGCTTGATCGCGACGTCGACCTTCTGCGCATCCACGGCCGCCTTGGCCCGCGTCATCAGGAGCGCTGCCGTATCGCTGGGGGTCTGGAGCCAGATCGCCCAGATCCGCGCCTCGACATGCTTGGCGCTGATATCATCGGGCGCGGCCTTCAGCGCGCCGAACAGGAAGTCGAGATTCTTGGTGCGGTCGACCTTGGGCAGCTTGGCCGGCGCCTCGGGTAGCTTCTTCTGCTTCACGGGCGGACCTGAGGGGTCATCCTGTGCGAAAGCCGGGGCGACGACCGCCAGCGCGGCCAGAAGGGCGGCCAGACGGAGGGAGTGCGCGGACAAGAATCTCACTGCCATGGCGAAAGTCTAAACGCGCAAAGCCGCCCTTGGGAAGCAAGGACGGCGTCAAAGTCGTGTGAGACCGTGGTCTTGCGGGGCCGCGCGCGAGGCCCTCGGCAGGGTCTTAGCCCTGGCGAGCCTTGAAGCGGCGCTGCACCTTGTTGATCACATAGACCCGGCCCTTGCGGCGGACCAGGCGATTGGCGCGGTGGCGACCGCGCAGCGATTTCAGCGAGTTACGGACCTTCATGGCAGAATCCTGAACGTTCGAAAGGCCGTGTTCGGCACTACCGTTTCGGCACGCGCGAATGTGGCAAAATGAGATTTTTCCCGCTGGCGGACTGACCGCCCGGGACGGGGCGGTTCTTAAGGCATGGCGGGAGGTGATGTCAATCTTAACTGCCCCGTTCCGCCCCACCAAATTCTTGAAAACAATCCCATGCAAAGTAGAAAGCGGCCGGATCGGCCCAAATCTATACCTCCTGCGACGCCTTGCCAAATTCGTTATATGATATAATCAATTTGGCAACCCTTCGGGAGGAAACCAATGCCCAAGCTGAAGCTGCCAAATATCGACGACGTCGTCGCGATCGACATCCACACCCACGCGGAGGAGCCCTGCGGCTGCCACCCCGACGACGGCTATGACGATTTCCAGGCGCAGATGGCGGAATACTTCAAGTCGCCGAACAAGCATCCGCCGACTGTGCCCGAGACCGCGGCCTACTACCGCGCCAAGAACATCGCCGCCGTGATCTTCCCGGTCGATGCCGAGCGCGAGACCGGCTTCCGCCGCTACAACAATTACGAGATGCTCGAGGTCGCCTCCGACCATCTCGACGTCCTCATTCCCTTCGTCTCGATCGATCCGCACAAGGGCAAGCTGGGCGTGCGCGAGGCGCGCAAGCTGATCGAGGAATACGGCGTCCGCGGCTTCAAATTCCACCCGACCATGCAGGGCTTCTACGCCAACGACCGCATGGCCTACCCGCTCTACGAAGAGATCAACAATGGCGGCGCGATCGCGCTGTTTCACACCGGCCAGACCGGCGTCGGCTCGGGCATGCCCGGCGGCATGGGAATGCGGCTGAAATATTCCAACCCGATGTACATGGACGACGTCGCGGCTGACTTCCCCGACCTCAAGATCATCCTCGCCCACCCCTCCTTCCCCTGGCAGGAAGAAGCGCTGTCGGTCGCGACCCACAAGCCGAACGTCTATATCGACCTGTCCGGCTGGTCGCCGAAATATTTCCCGCCGATCCTGGTGCGCTATATCAACTCGATCCTGCAGGATAAGATGCTGTTCGGCTCGGACTGGCCGGTGATCACACCAGACCGGTGGCTGGCCGACTTCGCCAAGATCGATATCCGCGACGAGATCCGGCCGAAGGTGCTCAAGGCTAACGCGCGCAAGCTGTTGGGGATCTAACGAAGAGGTCAGCGTGACGATCAAAGCCGTCGTCTTCGACGCCTACGGAACGCTCTACGACATCCAGTCGGTCGCAGAGATCACAGAGGATGCGTTCCCGGGCTACGGCGAGATCATCACGCAGGTGTGGCGGATCAAGCAGCTCGAATACACCTGGTTGCGCTCGCTGATGCAGCGCTACCAGGATTTCGCCGCCGTCACGCGCGACTCGCTTACCTATACGCTGCGTGTGCTTGGGCTCGCCTATGAGAGCGACGCCTTCGAGCGCGTGATCGCGAAATATCTGCATCTCGAGCTCTATCCGGACGCGGCCGACGCGCTTGCAGCGCTGAAGCCGCGCAAGCTCGCCATCCTCTCCAACGGCAGCCCGGACATGCTCGACGCGCTGGTGCACAATTCCGGTCTCGACAAGCTGCTCGACGCCACGATCAGCGTCGATGCGAAGAAGGTCTTCAAGCCGAGCCCGCAGGCCTATGCGCTGATCAGCGAGGTGTTCGGCACCAGGCCCGACGAGGTGCTGTTCATCTCGTCAAATCCGTGGGACGTCGCCGGCGCCAAGGCGTTCGGACTGAACGTCGCCTGGATCGAGCGGGTGACACCGGAAGCCATGGCACTGGCTTGCGTCGAAAGCGATCTCGTGGCACCGCTGACGATGTTCAAGGCGATCCGGACCCAGATGGACGAGCTGGGCCTTGCGCCGGATCATCGCGTCCGCTCACTTTCCGAACTGTCCGAGATTGCCGCCCGCCTATGAGCATTCAATCCGTTCGCGACTTCTTCGCCGAGAAAGCTCCAGACATCACCGTGATCGAATCGCCGATCAGCTCGGCGACGGTGACGCTCGCCGCCGAGGCCTATGGCGTCGAGCCCGGCCGCATCGCCAAGACGCTGTCCTTGCGGATCGGCGAGCGCGTCGTCCTGATCGTCGCCAGCGGCACCTCGCGCATGGACAATAAGAAGGTGAAGGCGCAGTTCGGCGGCAAGCCGAAGATGCTGGGGCTCGAAGAGGTCGCCGACATCACTGGCCACGAGGTCGGCGGCGTCTGTCCGTTCGGGCTGAAGGCGCCGCTGCCGATCTATTGCGACGTGTCGCTGAAAGCATTCGACGTCGTGGTGCCGGCCGCGGGCTCAACCCACAGCGCGGTGCGCATTGCACCCGATCGCATGGCCGAGCTGGTCGGCGCCGAATGGGTCGACGTCTGCGAGCACCGACCTTAGGCCGCGCTAATGCTTGCCGGTTCACCTCTCCCGAAGGGAGAGCTCGGATCGCAGCGACAGATGCGATCCGCGTGAATGGTTACGGCCTCTCTGAACGCTGCGGCCCTCACCCGGATTGCTTCGCAATCCGACCTCTCCCCGCTGGGGAGAGGTGAATTCGAGGCGATCGACCGCACTTTATCTCATCGGCTTTAATAGTTGTCATCGTAGTAAGGCCGCGGCGGGGGGACTGCAGGAGGCGGCGGCATATTGTCGTAGCGCGGCGGTGCGGGCCGGCCGCGCGGCAGCACTTGTGGCGGCTGCGCCTGGTTGTTGGTTTCAAACACCGCGCGGCATCCGCTGGAAAGCTGCGGCGTGTTGTGCCGCAGGCAGGCGACGATCCGGTTCACGTCAGGAATCTGGTCGCTGCACAGGCGCCAGACATCCGGCGTGCAGGCCATCTGTTGTTCCATGGTGCCGCGATATTCCTGAGCTGAGACGGCGCTCGCGGCGACCGTGCCGCCGATCGCAAGCGCCACACCGAGCGCAATCGGCCCTGTTCGCATGTCTCGATCCTTCTCATTTTCTCTCAAACGCTCCTCAATCAATGAGGCGCGCGAAGGTTCTGGACCAACAACAAAATGTGAAAGCCGGAACGGAACCTATTCCACCTTGCCGATCTTCTTGACCGCTGCGATCAGCCGCGCGCTGTCGGCCGCGACGAACTGTGAAAACTCGGGCGCGTCCTGATAGGCGACGAGACTGCCCGAGGCCGCGAATGTCTTGAGGACATCCGCGCTCTTCATCACCTGCTCCATCGCCTCGCGCAGACGACTGACGATCGGCTGCGGCAGCGCGCTCTGCCCGAACAGGCCGGCCCAGATGTACATCTCGACATCTCCAAAGCCGATCTCCCTGAAGGTCGGGATGTCGGGAAAGCTCGCGATGCGCTGCGCACCCCAGTTCGCCAGCACGCGTAGCTTGCCGTCATCGACCTGCGGCTTCAGCGTGCCGGGCGCCGCCGCGATTGCCTGCACCGTGCCACTTAGAATCGCGGTCAGCGCTGGACCGGCGCCGCGGAACGGCACATGCAGCAGCTTGATGTCGGCGCTGACGGCAAACATCTCCATCGCGACGTGCAGTGTCCCGTAAGGCCCCGACGAGCCGTAGGTGATCTGCCCCGGACGCTTCTTCGCATCGTCGACGAACTCCTGCACCGTCTTCCACGGTGCCGATGCCGGCACAGCAAGCAACGTTGGATCGGCGAGCACGCGCGCGATCGGCGTGAACTGCGAGACCTCGTAGGCGACGGGCCGGTTGAACAGCCGGTCCGCTTCCGGCAGCACCGCGAGCGAGGACAGCGTCATCAGCAGCGTGTGTCCATCCGGCTCGGCGCGCGCGGCAGCCGCATTGCCGACCGATCCGCCGGCGCCGCCAGCACGATTGTCGACGATGACCGACTTGCCGAGGATGCGCTCGAGCGCCATCGCAACGGGACGCGCCGCGAGATCGGCCTGGCCGCCGGCCGGAAACGGCACGATCATGGTGATGTTGCGCGAGGGATAGGCTTGCGCAAAGGCGACGCGCGTCAGCGCTGTCTGTGCAAGCGGTGTAAACGCCGCGGCGCGCAAGAGATCGCGTCGGTTCATAGCCAGCCCTCCCCGTCTTTGTTGTTCCCAGCAGAGTAGCGCGGCGATGCGAATGAACAAAGGTATCACCGTGCCGCATCTGTGCATTTTAGGCCGGACACAGCGCAACATTTGCGAACTGTTATCCCTGCATCTCAAAGTGCAGGAACGGATCCCGCCGCGCGTGATTGAATTGGCGGGAGACCACGGGATGAACGAGATTCGCACGATCGATGGTGCGCTGGACGAGATGCTGGTGAATCTCGCCGGCATTGTGCTGCGGCTGGCAAAACCGGATCTGACACGAACGCCGGAGGCGCGGCGCGCGCTGGTGTTATCGGTCAATCAATACTCAGCCTGCGCCGCGCGATCGAGCGATCCGCGGGTGCATGAGCTGAAGGCGCAGCTGAAAGAGACGCTGAAGCCAAGCCTGCAGGTGATCGCCAGCGACGGGATGAAGTCGTCGTAGGCGCAGTGTCGTAGGGTGGGCAAAGCGAAGCGTGCCCACCATCATTCGCCAAAATCTCCCGCGATTTCCCGCACGTTCCCTCCCCAATCGGGAGGGCGAATGCCTTGCGCGACGTAACGATGGAAGCTGCTGGGCAACCAATCGCCTACTCGCGCAACTGGTCCATGTTTCACAGGATTTGAAGTGGGTGTAGTCAATATGCCGTTCCAAATCCGCCTCGTCTCGAATCGCGTGCTCCCAATAGCGGCGTTGCCAGATCCCTTTTTCGCGCTTGGCAACCTTGCTTGCCGAACTCGGCCGTGAGTCCAAGCCTCGCGAAAAGGTGCCTTTGACCAGATTCCATCGGGACGAAAAGTCGGCATCGTCCTCTGGCAGTTCCCAAATGGCATGCACATGATCAGGCAAGATGCAGATTGCCACGGTCTCAAATGGGCGACGCTGCTGAACAGTGCGGTAGGCCCGCCTCAGACGATCAATCTCATCAATCAGTAACGTGCTCGAACGATCGGCAAGAACAACAGTGAAGAAGAATACCTTGCCGGTTGCTCGACGATACTGAGGCATTTGCAACTCTCTCACCGAAAGTGGTGGGCACGCTTCGCTTTGCCCACCCTACGAGAATCATTGCTCGTTCGCCAGAGAGCTACGACTTGCAAGAGACGCTGAAGCCGAACCTGCGCGTGGTTGTGCGTGATGTGGCTAAGGTACCACGGGCGAAGATGCAGTAGGGTGGGCAAAGCGAAGCGTGCCCACCGAAACTAACCCGCCTTCGCGCGCTTCTTCGTCTGCCGCTTGCATGTGCCCGGCAATTTCGCCGCAAGAAACTCGGCAAGCACCTCGACACGCGCAGGGCGCGGGCCGCCGGGTGGGGTGACGAGATGCACGGCGCCTTCGGCCTGCTTCCAGTCCTTCAGGATCACCTCGACCTCACCGGATGCGATGGCCTCACCGACGATGAATTCGGGAAGATCGGCAATGCCGAGCCCTGCGAGCAGCGCCGGCATCACGGCCTCGCCATTGTTGACGCGCAATTGTCCGGCCGGGCGCACGCTCGCCTGCTCGCCCGCGCTGTTGGTGTAATGCCAGACGTTCGGCGTGGTGAGATAGGCGTAGCTGAAGCATTTGTGCTCGGCGAGGTGCATCGGATGTGTCGGCCGGCCGTGGCGCTTGAGGTATGACGGCGCAGCGACCGTGTAGCGCGGCATGGTGAAGAGCCGCCGCGCGATCAGCGAGGAATCCGGCAGCCGCGCGATGCGCAGTGCGGCATCAAAACCCTCGCCGATCAGATCGACGGTGGCATCGCTCAAATGCAGGTCGACCGAGACCTCCGGATAGGTCTGGAAGAACTCCGGCAACAGCGGCGCGACCGCTTTGACGCCGAAGGTCATGGGCACCGCGAGGCGCACGAGGCCGCGCGGCGCGACGGATTGCGCCAAGGCCTCGTTCTCCGCCGCCTCGCCGTCGGCGAGCAGACGCGTCGCCCGATCGGCGAGCTTGTGGCCGGCGTCGGTGAGCGCGAGCCGGCGCGAGGTGCGATTGAACAGCCGCGCGCCAAGCCGCTCCTCCAGCCGGGTCACCGCCTTGGAGACGGTCGCCTTCGACATCGCAAGCTCGCCTGCGGCGGCCGCAAATGACCGTAATTCCACGACTTTTGCGAAGATCGCGAGTGCCTCGAAATCCGGGAGTTTTGCCATGGGAGCGCCCCGTCAGTCACGTTTATGGAAACAATGTGTTTCGACAGTTTCTATTTCTATACCACAAGCGGAAGCATATCAAAGGGGCATCAGACATTCAGGGAATGGAGAAATCCAATGACCAAGAAGCTCTCAGGCAAGGTTGCTCTCGTCACCGGCGGCTCGCGCGGCATCGGCGCGGCCTCCGCCCGCGCTCTCGCCGATGAAGGCGCCGACGTCGCCATCAGCTACGTCGCCTCGCCCGACAAGGCCGAGGCCGTCGTCGCCGAACTGAAGACCAGGGGCGTGAAGGCGCGTGCCTTCAAGGCCGACCAGGCCTCGGTCGCTGAGGTCGAACAGCTCGTGAAGGACGTCGCGAATGAGTTCGGCCGTCTCGACATCCTCGTCAACAATGCCGGCGTCGCCGCCGGCGGCGCCATCGACGATGCCAAGGCCGACACCGCGGCACTGGCGCGCCTCGATGCCGTCAACGTACATGGCGTGATCGCGGCGATCCGCACCGCTTCGCAAATCATGGGTGAAGGCGGCCGCATCGTCACCGTCGGCTCGATGCTCGCCGACCGCGCCTCGTTCCCCGGCCTTGCCGACTACGTCGCGACCAAGGCCGCGGTGGTCGGCTACACCAAGGGCGCAGCGCGCGACTTGGGGCCGCGCGGCATCACCGTCAACGTGGTGCAACCCGGCTCGATCGACACCGACATGAATCCGAAGGATGGCGGCGAGTTCGCCGAGACCCAGCGCAAGCAGCACGCGCTGCAGCGCTTCGGCCGACCCGAGGAAGTCGCAGCCGGCGTCGTCTTCCTGGCGAGCCCGGAAGCCTCCTTCGTCACCGGCACCGTGCTCAACGTCGACGGCGGCTTTGGCGCCTGATCGGACGCGGACAATTCAAGCAAGGAACCACGCACATGATTGAAATCAGACCCTTCGCAAAGCTCGGCAGCGCCGATCACGGCTGGCTCAAGGCCAGGCATCATTTCTCCTTCGCTGGCCATTACGACCCCGACAACATGGGCCACGGCGCCTTGCGCGTCTGGAACGATGACGAGATCGCGCCGAATACCGGCTTTCCCGCTCATCCCCATGCCAACATGGAAATCATCACCTATGTGCGCGAAGGCGCGATCACCCATCAGGACAGCCTCGGCAACGAGGGCCGCACTGAAGCGGGCGACGTTCAGGTGATGAGCGCCGGAAGCGGCATCCGCCACTCCGAGTACAATCTCGAGCCGACGAAGACCAAGATCTTCCAGATCTGGATCGAGCCGGTCGGAAGCGGCGGCCAGCCGACCTGGGGGTCAAAACCGTTTCCGAAGGCAAGCCGCAACGGCAAGCTCGTCACCATCGCGAGCGGCTTCAAGGATGACAAGGAAGCGCTGCCGATCCGCGCCAACGCGCGGGTGCTCGCCACGACGCTCAAGGCCGGCGAGAGCGCGCAATACGAGCCGATGCAGTCGCGTCACCTCTATCTCGTGCCGGCCGCTGGCGCAGTCGAGGTCAATGGGGTGCGCATCAACGCACGCGACGGCGCCGCAATCCGCGACGAAGCCAACCTGACGATCACGGCGCTTGAGGATTCCGAGCTCGTGCTCGTCGATGCAGCGTAAGGCGCTCGGACTCCGAACTCGTCATGCCCGGGCTTGACCCGGGCATCCATCACCTTCGGAAGACTCTTCGAGGGGTGATGGATTGCCGGGACTTCTGGCGCGAAGACGCGCTTCGCGCTTTTGCCCGGCAATGACACGAATTTCCAAACTCACCATCACTCAACGGAGACTACCCATGGCTAAAGTTCTCGTCCTCTATTATTCCGCCTACGGTCACATCGAAGCGATGGCCAATGCCGTTGCCGAAGGCGCGCGCGAAACTGGCGCGACCGTCGACATCAAGCGCGTGCCCGAGCTCGTGCCGGCCGAGGTCGCCAAAGCCTCCTACTACAAGGTTGACCAGGCCGCTCCGGTCGCCAAGGTCGACGACCTCGCGAATTACGACGCGATCATCGTCGGCACCGGCACCCGCTTCGGCCGGATGTCCTCGCAGATGGCAAACTTTTTGGACCAGGCCGGCGGCCTCTGGGCCAAGGGCGCACTGCACGGCAAGGTCGGCGGCGCCTTCTCGTCGACCGCGACGCAGCATGGCGGCCAGGAGACGACGCTGTTCTCGATCATCACCAACCTCCTGCATTTCGGCATGGTCGTGGTCGGCCTGAACTACGGTTTTGCCGGCCAGATGAAGCTGGACGAAGTGACGGGCGGCGCGCCCTACGGAGCCACCACGATCACCGGCGGCGACGGCAGCCGCCAGCCCAGCGCCAATGAGCTCGCCGGCGCGCGCTATCAAGGGCGCGTGATCGCGGAGACCGCCAACAAGCTGCATGGCTGATGCCTTCGGGGCGGCATTCTCCTTGCGGATGCCGCCCCATGTCAGCTTGCAGGAGCAACGTATGGCTTTCGAAATTCTCCTGATGGCGCAGATGATCCGCAAGCCCGTCGAGGCGCTGGCCCGGCGCTGGTATTGCCGCAGCCTGTTTCGCGCCTCGCGCGGCCGGCTGCACTGCGCCGAGTGCACCGGACGGTGAAGCACCTCGGCTAGCGCTGGGTCTTGCCCATCGCGCGATTCGCAAGAGCGGCAAGCCGTGGATGGCGGCGCAGGCCCTGGGCCGCATGATCGCGCAGCACATAGGGCACGCCGCGCCAGGACAACGCGACGCTGACGTCGGTCAGCGGAAGCGGCACGGCGCCGAAGCGGCGCTTGTAGTCGTGATTGCCGATGCTGAGATCGAAGCGGCGCACGCCTTCTCCATGCAAGGCCGCCATCGTGCATTCGGTCACGAGCAGGCCCGGCGAGCAGGCCGACCACGGCCTGCCAGCGTTGCCGATGCGCAGCAGATAGTAGGTCGCGCCGTATCTGAGGCCCAACGACGTCGCGATGATGCCCTCGTCGCACACCAGCGCAGAGACGATCGCATAGCCCTCGGCAACGCCCTGCCGGATCACGTCGCGATAGAATTTCGCGTGGCTCTCGTCGCTGAGGACGAACTTGACTCCGAGCTGCTTCATGCGCTGCTGCTGCTGGACGTCCATCGCATCGAGCAATCTCAGCGCATGGTCGACATCGCTCGCGATCTCGAAACGCGCGCCTGCGTGACGGCTGAAGACGCGCCAGCAGCGCGGCAGTTGCATGCGCTTGATCGAGGTGCGGTAGTCCGAATAATCGTCGCCCGTCAGCACCAGATTGCCATTGAGCGAACAGGATCCGACACGGCCGAGCGACACCAGCGGGTTCGGCTTGCCACCCACAAAGGCCGGCATCTTCTGCAGGCGCAACAGATCGATCTGATCCGGCAACGCGCGCAAGCCATTGACCAGCGCATCGCCGATGGCGCGCGCGCCGGCGGCATCGCATGCGGCGCCTGGCGCCAGGATCGGCGCGTTGTTGTCGGACACGCCGAGATCTGCGAACTCGACGATGCGTATGCCACCCTTGCTGCGGCTGATCATCGGCACCAGCGCGATGTCCTGGCCGGCTGCAGCATCGGAAATGATTGCGATCAGCGGAGAGACGTCGCGGAATGCGTCGTACCAGGCCGCGAGCCAGTCACCGTGCTGGAACGCCGTGCGGTGGCCCGCACCCAGGCGTGACGCGGCGTGCTTCCAGTCGCGCACAAAATCGATCGCGATTTCGGACGCGCTGGTCACCCGACCGTCTAGTTGCTCGACGCTGAGAAACGCCATCCGCCCTGGGCATACAGTTGCTGAACGTTTCCAGATGAATAGCGTTTTGTCGCCAACCACAAGTTACGTTGCTGCTTATCGTTAAGCCGATACCGTTGTGTCGGGCAAAACTGTTCATGTCCCGATACGGGACGTCGTCGGAGCCCATCCTGCGACAAACTGTCGGCGGCTCAGGCGTCCTCCTTGTCCAAGCATTGGAACCTGGCGAGGAAATGCAGACCGGCGACCGCGAGCACGAACAGGAACCAGGTGGGATTGATCCGATCGAACAGGAAGGTCTCGGTCGTCCCGAAGTAAAGACCGAACAGCCAGATCGTCAGGAACAGCTTGGCCAGCGGGCGGCTGCGGCTGTTGCCCTGGACGACCTGAAAATTCCTGAGCGGGGCGGTAACGAAAATGAGGATGCAGAGCAGGAGGCCCGGCAGGCCGATCGTGACCGCGAGGTCGAGGTAACTATTGTGACTATGCGCCGCGGTCACGGCCCACTCGGCACCCTTGGCGGTCTCGCGCTGGCTGACGTCGTCCCAGAATGCCGCGTAGCCATGACCCAGGATGGGCTTTTCCGCCACCGCCGCCAGCGCGAACTCCCAGATGTCGCTTCGGCCGGTGAAGGTCGGATCGACCGGAAGCTGCCTCGTGAGGGCCGCAAGAGTGGGACTTGCGACGCTGCCAACCGTCAGCAGGTTCATCACGATCAGCGGCGCGAAGCAGATCAGCCGCTTCAGCCAGAGGCTGCGGGTAACATAAACCAGCGATGCCAGAAGATAGATGACAAGACAGAGCGCTGACGAGGTCTTGCCGCCGGTGAAGATCAGGAACACGCTGGCAAGTACTGCGATCGCGGGCCCCATGACGAACGATCCGCCCGCGGCAAGATAGATGCCGAGATAAACCAGAATGGACATCACGGGCGATGCGACGTTCTTGTGCCCGAAACTACCGCGCCAATCGCCGGCAAGCTGCGGCTCTGCGATGTCGACGGCCGTATGCATCGCAAATTCCGGCGCCAGCATGACGCCGAGATAGCACAGGGCGAGCAGCACGAGGGCCGCGAGCCCGAGACATCGGTTGAAGCTCTTCTGCGTCGGTGGCAGCAGCGGCAGCAGGATGGCGAGCGCAGTCACGCTTCCCGTCAGCACGAAACGCTGCGTGGACACGCCCCGGTTCTCCGAGAAAACCAGATTGATCAGCATCCAGCCGATGAAGCAGAGATGCAGCGGCGTCAGGAGAGTCTTGAGCGACGGCCCATCCTGTGCGGCAGTCAGCAGCACGGCGATTGCGGCCAACCCCGCAAATGCAATGTAGGACAGCGCTAATCGACCCGAGGCGGCGTTGGCAAGGTCGGCATTGCGCAAATCCGGGAACGGTTCCAGGGTCACCAGCACCAGGAGCAACGCTGCGACCGCGACGACGCAGCGCGCGGCCTCGAGGACGCTGAGCCCGGCGACGAACGCGCGCAGCCCCTGACCGAGCGGCCGGGCCCCCACGCCAGTGATGTCGGCGGCACTGCGATCCATCGATCACCCTTAGCCGACCGGTGCTAACCTTTCGTCAACCAGCATGCTTCCCGGCCACGCCTCCGCGTCGGCCGCTTAACGCTAATATGCAAAAGCCGGCCTCGAGCCGCCTTTGCTGCAAAGCTTTGACGCTTATCTGGCTATCATCGAAGGCGACCCAAGCCGCCATCGCGCGGCGCCGGCGCCGATATACGGCCTGGTTAACGAACCATTAAAAACGCTGCTCCAGACGACGAGACGTCAATTGACCACCGCCGGCGCCATCCTTGATCCACCGCTGGGCGCGCCGTCCGTCGAGGCGCGCGCCAGTGCCACTGCGCGCTCGGCCAACTTCGTCTCCATCGTCATTCCCGCCAAGAACGCCGCTGCCTATATCCGCGAGACGATCGACAGCGCGCTCGCGCAAAGTGCCGATGTCGGCGAGGTCATCGTCATCGACGACGGCTCGAGCGACGAGACCGCAGCCATCGTCGGATCCATCCGCGACAGCCGGCTGCACCTTGTCGCGAACGAGCTCGCGGGCGTCTCGGCGGCGCGAAATCTCGGCGCACGAGCGGCGCGCGGAGGATGGCTGCTGTTCCTCGACGCCGACGATCGTCTGCGCTCCGGCGCGGTGGCGACGCTGGTTGCAGCCGCGAAGGCCGCGCCCGCCGCCGTTGTCGTCTATGGCGACTACGATCTGATCGACAGTGATGGGCGGCCGATCGGCCGGCGCGGCCTCCTAAAAGGGCGCAGCAAGCCGTCAGGCGATGTGCTCGCGCGGCTCGCACGCGGCAATTTCATCGTCAACGGCGGTATCATGCTGGTGCGCACTGACGCGTTCTGGACGGCCGGCGGTTTCGACGAGCGGCTCAGCCTGTGCGAGGACTGGCATTGCTGGTGCCGCCTGGCCGCGATCGGCGACTTCCAGTTCGTGCCCGCGCTGCTCCTCGACTATCGCCTCCACAGCGCGAACACCATGAATGCAGCCACGCGCTCGCCGCGCGACTTCTTTCCGGCCGTGGAGCGCGTCTTTGCCGACGAGCTGATCCTCGGCAAGCTCGCACCGGAGAGTCGGCCCGCCCTGCGGCAGGCCGCCGAGATCCATCTCATCACATATGCGGCGACCCAGGCGGTCCGCTTCGGCCGCCATCGTGATGCCCTGCGCTATATGCGCATGGTTGGGCAGCGGTCTCTCACCGCGCTGCCGCGATCGCTCGCGAAGCTGATTCTCGCCCGCTTCGGTATCTAAAGCATGATCCGGAAAAGTGTGAAGCGGTTTTCCGGAAAGATCATGCGCAAACAACAACCTAAAGCGCGATGACGGTTCATCCTAACCTCATCGCGCTTTAGCCGTCAGGAGACGATCTTCGAGGCCTCGTAAGGCCGCTGTTCGATGCCGAGGGCGGCAAGCGCGCTGCCGAACGCAACCATCACGGGATGCATCGCGACGACGGCTCTGGTCGAGAACGACAAGCGCGCCGCGCGAACCAGCGACAGCGGCAGTCTTCCGAGCATCGCCGCAAAGACACGCGCCCGCGCCGCCGCAGTCGTTGCCGCCTTGGATTGCACCCGATAATTGATCGCTCCGATGCGCAGGCCACGCTTTGCGATCCACCCCAAGCTCGTGCGGCTTTGCGACACCGTCTCGGTGATCACGGCTTCCGCGGTCCAGTGGAACGTCATGCCGGCGTTTCGGCACCGCATGAAGAAATCGCAGTCGCCGCCGCCGAGAAAGTTGAAGCGGAGGTCGAAGGCCGGACTGCCGAGCCGATCGAACACCGAACGCGTGATCAGGCAGTTGCCGCAGCCATAGATCAGCGGCACGGCACCGCTGTAGTCATAGGCCGGACAGAAGGCGGGATGGCGCGCGAGCCATGGCTTGCTGTCGTCGTCGAAGAGCGGCAGCACCGGACCGCCGACCACGTCTGCGCCGGTCGCTTCCGCGGTACGAACCATCAGCTCGAGCCAGTCGGGCGAGGCAATCTCGTCGTCGTCGATCATCAGGAAACGGATCGCGAGCGGAAACAATGCCTGCGCGGTCTCGAAGGCGGCGTTGATCGCCTGACAATTGCCCTGCCGCTTCTCGACCAGGCAGACGCCCTGAAGCTTTCCGGCAGCCAGGTACTCGGCGGCAACCGGCGCGCTCTCGCGCCGGGCGGCGTCGTTCTCCACCATGACCACCGCAAACGAGCGCGCAGTGCGCTGGGCCGCCAGCGACTCCAGCGTCAGGCGCAAATGCTGCGGGCGGCGAAAGCAGGGAATGCAGACGACGATGCCAACCGAGAGGTCGAGCACGCGCGAGCTCGCGGCGATCTCCCGGTTGGGGTCGCGCACGGCGCTCGTGATGCGGCTCGTGGACAGCTCGGTCGGGAGCAGGGTCATGATATCGTTGAATGACCGAGATGTGTTGAAAAACTCCTGCTCCACGACGGCACAGTAAACTTGCCGCGAAACACAGATGTCCCAATATGGCGCCGTCCGGCGGGACGTCTCCTCATGCCGAACAAGACCATTGCGCGCGGCGCAAGTGCCCAAGCCGCTGAATCCAGGCTCGCTTGCAAGCCAATCGTCATCCACATAACCGCTCTCACGCGCTTTTCCTTGCGAATCTGCGTCGAACTTCTCCTGCAATTTCCGATCCAACACGCAGCAGCAGTACGCGGCGGACGATGCCGTAGTTAACGGGACTTCGCATTAACCCAACCGTAAGCACCGCAACCAATGGCGCCCCAGCGGCATCGAATTTGCTCTTCGAGCGTGCGAGAGATTCCCTGTAATTTGAAACGAACCCGCGCGATTGAAGAACATGAATAAACAAGCCACGATCGACTTCGCGACCGCGACCCGCATCGATACCAGCGCTCCGCCAGCACACACCCAGGCCCTGCTCGACCTCGTCTCGGGCGAGGCGCGCGACAGCCTGCTCGCCGTTCACGACGTCCTGCGCCGCGAGCTGCCGCCGGGCCAGCTCGCGATCTATGAGGCCGGCGGCGGTTCGAGCAGCTTCCTGCCGCTGGAAATCCTGGGCCGCAGCCACGTCACCGTCGTCGATATCGACGAAGACCAGATCCGCAACAACGATTATGCCCAGGAAGCGATCCTCGGCGACGTCCAGACCTATCGCTTCAAGCCGGAGAGTGTCGATCTCGTCATCTGCTACAACGTGATCGAGCATCTGCCCGACGTCGAGGCCGCGTTGAAGAATTTCTGCGAGGCCTTGAGCCATGGCGGCATGATCTTGATCGGCGCGCCCAATCCGCGCTCGCTGTCCGGCGTCGTCACCAAATATTCGCCGCACTGGTTCCACGTCTGGTTCTACCGCCAGGTTCGCGGCATCAAGAATGCCGGCGAGCCCGGCGAGCCGCCGTTCCCGACCTTCTTCCATCCGCTGGTGACGCTTCCCAATCTCGAGGCGTTTGCCGACGCCAACGGGCTCGAGACGATCTACCGCCGCGAGGTCGAAAGCCCGCGCTATCCCGAGATGCGCAAGCGCAAGCCGCTGTTCGCGGCTCTCGTCGATGCCGGCGCCGCGGCCTTGAATTTCCTGCTGCCGCGCGGCACCGACGTGCGACACGGCGACTATCACGTCGTCCTGCGGAAACGCTGAGAATCATGACGCCGGCGCTCCCGGAATTCCGACATGCGGGCCCTGCCCGCAAGGCTGCGCCGTCGGACGCGTGCATGCTCCACGGCGTGCACGGTAACGATCCGTTAATCTCCAGGGGACTGCGGCGCTGGAAGCGTCACAACGACGCGCCACGCGCTCGCATGCGCTTAAACGCTTTGTTTGCCATTTCGGTGAATAGTCCCTCAATGAGTATGGTTAATTTTCCCTGTTGCGTTTGTTCAGCGCCTATATCAGGGGCGCATCGCGTAACCCGAAGAGTAGCCCCTCAGCCTGCGGCAGTTGGAGTGAAAGCTGGGGATCATGCTTGACTATGACCAGCCGATAGAGCGATCGAAGCGAGACGTCGGGCAGCCCGCGCCATCGGCCGGCTTCAACGTGCTCGAGCTCGTCCATCTGCTCTGGCAGCGCAAGGCCGCGATCGCAGCCGCTGGTCTGATCGGCGCGAGCCTCGCCGTCACCGTCGGCAAGAGCCTGACGCCCCGCTACACCGCAACCGCCCAGCTCTATGTCGATCCGCGCGAGCTGCAACTCGTCGATCGCGAGCTGACGCCGCGCGCCCAGGACGTTTCCGGCATGTCCATGGTTGTGGAGAGCCAGGCGCGCCTGATCACCTCCAACAGCGTGCTCTTGCGAGTCATCCAGCAGGCCAATCTCGACAAGGATCCCGAATTCGGCGGCGGCGACGGCAGGAGCCTGATGTCGTCGCTGCTTGGCCTGATCGGTCTCCAGGGCCGCGCTCCCTCCGCCGCCGACAACAGGGAAATTCAGCTTGGCGCTCTCGAAGCGCTGAACCGGCACATCACGATCCGCAAGACCGAGAAGAGCTTCATCGTCGACGTCGAGGTCTGGTCGACCGATCCGGCGAAGGCGGCGATGCTCGCCAATACGCTGACCAACGTCTATCTCACGGAATCGCGCAACTCGCAGGCTTTGGCGGCGCGGCGCGCCACCAACGACCTGTCCGGCCGGCTGAAGGAATTGCGCGAGCGGCTGCGTACGGCCGAGACGACGCTGGCGACCTACAAGGCGCAGAACAATTTCGTCGGCACCCAGGACACGCTGATCAGCGACCAGCAGCTTTCCGCCAGCAACCAGCGGCTTGCCGCGGCACGCGCGGCGACACTGGACGCGCAGGCGCGCTACGACCAGATCGAGGCGAGCCGGCGCGCCGCGACCGATGCCGGAGCCATTCCGGAGGCCCTGCAATCGCCGACCATCGCCAATTTGCGCGCGCAATATGCCGATGCGCGCAAGAAATACGCGGAGCAGACCGCCGAGCTCGGGCCGCGGCACCCGGCGCTGCGCCAGACCGAGAAGCAGGTCGAGGATCTCAAGCGCACCATCAACGAGGAAATCGACCGCTTCGCCCAGGCCGCCAGAAACGACCTGACGCGCGCGCGGGACTACGAGGCCTCGCTGAACCGGGCGCTGGAAACGCAGAAACGACAGAGCGTGCAGCTCAGCCAGGCCGCGGTGCGCCTGCGCGAGCTCGAGCGCGAGGCCGAGGCCAGCCGCGACGTCTATCAATCCTTCCTGAAGCGCTCGCGCGAGACGGAAGAGCAGGAAAGCCTGAACACGTCGGCCGCCCGCGTGATCGGCGAGGCCACGGTGCCCCAGCGACGTTCGTTCCCGCCGGGGATGAGCCTGTTCGCCATGATCGGCTTCGTGTTCGGCTCGTTCGCCGCCGCCGGCTGGTTCGTCGCCGCCAGGCAATTGTCCGCCGGCGCGGCGGAGCCCGAGCCGACCCGCCGCGAGCGCACGGCAGCACCGATGGCTCCCAAGGCATCGGTCGACGATGCCCCGACGCCACAGGCGCCACCGCTGACACTGGTCGAAAAGCCGCTGATCGCGCGCCTGCAGGAAGCCGACGTCCTGCGCACGCTCGGCGCCATCCTCGCCGTCGGCAATACGGTCGACCTCACCCGGCTGGGCTGGCCGACGCTGCGTCCCGGATTCCCGCTGACGACGCTGATCAACGCGATGCGCGATATGCGTGCCGCAGCGACGCGGCATGCGGCAGGCAAGGCCATGCCGGTGATTGCGATCGTCGGCGCCGACGCGACGGGCGATCGCAGCGTCGCCGCGTTGAACTTCGCGCTCGCCGCCGCCCGCGACGGCTCGCGCGTGCTGATGATCGACACCGATCACCAGGACCGCAAGCTCTCCAGCAAGATCAACCGCCCCGGCGAGAGCGAGCCGGTCCGGTTCGGCTGGCTCTCGATCGGCAGCAAGGCTTCACGCGAGATCAAGACCGCGAACGGCATTTCAGTGCTGCCGGTCGCCGACGGCGATGCCGGCAAGGCCACTGATGCCATCCGCAAGGCGGTGGCGCAGGCACGTTCCGCAGGCGGCACCGATCTCGTTGTTCTCGATGGGCCGGCGATTCCGCTCGCCGCCGATGACCGCAAGCTGCTCGACGCAGCCGATGCGCTGGTGGCCGTGCTGCCCACCCACCTCGACATCAACGATGCCATGGAAGACATCCTTACCGCGCTCGGCGGTGCCGAACGCAAGCTCGTCGGCGTCATCCTCAACGAGCTCAATCCCGCGACCCAATCGCGCCAGCGAGGCAAACAATATGCTTGAGCGCCGCGTCAATCTGGTCGGACGCACCGCGACCGCCGATGTGCCACGGATCACCGTCGGTGGTCTTCGCATGGCCGCGCTCGACCTGGAAGCGACCGCAGATTTCATGATCGAAGCGACTGACCCGCGTCATCGCGTCGGCCGCCCGCTGTATCTGACCTCCGCCAATGGTGAAGTGCTGGCGCGCTGCTCGACCGAACCGCAAACCGAGCGTCTGTTCCGCGGCGCCGACCTGATCAATGCCGACGGCCAGCCGCTCGTTGCGGCCTCCAAACTGCAGTCATGGTTCCCGCTGCCCGAACGCGTCGCGACCACCGATCTCTTCCATGTCGTCGCCCGCAAGGCCGAAGCCGCCGGCCGGACGTTCTACATGCTCGGGGCCAGCGAGGACGAGAACGCCGCTGCCGTCGCCCGGGTTCAGAAGATGTACCCGAACCTGAAGATCGTCGGACACAGCCATGGCTATCTGCGCGGCGATGTGCTGCGGGCCAAGGTCGACGAGATCAACGCGCTCGCACCTGATTATCTCTGGGTCGCGCTCGGCGTCCCCTTCGAGCAGGCCTTCGTCGAGGAGTACACGCCACATCTCACCAATGTCGGCGTCATCAAGACCGCCGGCGGCCTGTTCAATTTCCTGTCCGGCAGCCGCAGCCGCGCGCCGAAATGGATGCAGACGATCGGGCTTGAATGGGCCTGGCGCACAATGCTCGAGCCGCGGCGTCTGCTCTGGCGCTATCTGACCACCAATCCCCGCGCGCTCTATCTCCTGTTCAGCGGCAAGCAGTCGTTCAATCGCTAGCGTGGCGGCACGGCGAAGCTTCTGCTAAGCTGGGTTGGGCATCCGTAGACCCCGTACCTTGCCCGGCGGCGGTCTTGGCGGCCAAAGCGCCATGAGATCAGGATGAATCGTCATCGCGCTTCAGGTTATTGTTTGAGCATGATCTATTCGAACAACAACTTCACACTTTTCCGGATCATGCTCTAGAACACACCATCGCGGTCGGCACTGGCAAAAGCCCAGTCGCCTGTTTCTCGCGGGGCCGACGATGAGGTCGGCTTGAATGGCTCGCGAAGATTTGCGCGAGCGGATTTTCTCACCGCGGCAGGGCCGGCACCGGGCCCTCAACTGATCAGCCCGCTTTCGGGCGCGGAACAGGGAGCACCAAGCAATGCATCAGGCTCAACGCCTGGAGTTCGAGCGCGTGATGGAGGAGTTCGTCCGCTGGCACGCCGTGCCCGAGGAGGAGCGCTCGCCGGCGCCGGCGTGGTGGTGGGGGCCCGCCATGGCAGTGGTCGACGACAGCGAGCCGATGAGCGACACGTTGTGCTGCGCGCTTGGCTTGCGCGAAAGTGCGAGCTTCGCCGAAGGCGCGCGCACGATCCTCGCACTGTTCGTCGAGCAGACGTCGCTGACGGAGCCCCAGGATTTTCCAAGCAAGTCCGAGGGTGATGATCACGCCATTCGCGAGTTGCACCCGCTGCCGTCAGACGACAGCGCGTTTCGGCCGTGACGTGGTCTGCGCCTCACTGTCTGCGCCCTGCCCGGGCTGGAGCGGCGGCGCCATGGGTCGCAACAGCTCGGCCATCTGCCGCGCCGGCAGCGGCTTGGCAATCAGAAAACCCTGCATCTCGTCACAGCCATGGGTCCGCAGGAACGCCTCCTGCTCGGCATTCTCGACGCCCTCGGCGACCACCGTCATTCCAAGCGCCTTGCCCATGCTGATGATCGCCTGCGCGATCGCCTGGTCCTCGCTGTCATGTGGCAGGTCGCGCACGAAGGAGCGGTCGATCTTGATGGTGTCGATCGGAAAATGCTTCATCAGCGACATCGACGAATAGCCGGTGCCGAAGTCGTCGATAGCGAGGCGAATGCCGCGGCTCTGGACGGCGTCGAGTACCTTCAATGCGCGTCCGACGTTGCGCATCATCATGCTCTCGGTGACTTCGAGCTGGAGCAGCACGGGCGACATGCCGCTTGCCGCGAGCGCCTCGTCGACATCCTGCAACAGGTGCTCGTCGGCGAACTGCCGCGGTGACAGGTTGACCGCCATCGACAGCGGCAAGAGGCCGCGCCGCTGCCAGGCCATGGCCTGCGCACAGGCCTCCTTCAGCACCCAACGGCCGATCGGAACGATCAGGCCGGTCTCCTCGGCGAGCGGGATGAACTGCGCCGGCGATATGCTGCCGAGCTCGGGATGCGTCCAGCGGAGCAGCGCCTCGACGCCGGTGATCTGGCCGGTCTCGATGTCCACCTTGGGCTGGTAGTTCAGCGCGAACTGCTCGCGCTCCAGCGCCCGGCGCAGCGCGCTTTCCAGCGAAAGCCGCTCGATCGACTGCGTCTTCACTTCCTTGGAGAAGAAACGGTAGCCGTTCTTGCCGTCTTCCTTGGCGAGGTACATCGCCATGTCTGCATTCTTGGTCAACGTCTGCGCGTCGGCGCCGTTGGCCGGGTACATCGCGATACCGATCGAGGCCGTGGTGTGGCACTCGTGACCGGCAAGCTCCATCGGCCGCGCCAGGGCCGTCAGGAGCCCGGTTGCAATGCCCTGGACGTCGTCGATCTCGCCGCACTGGTCGAGGATGACCACGAACTCGTCGCCGCCGAGCCGCGCAATCACGTCGCTCGTCCGCAGCGCGCTGCGCAGCCGATCGGCGACTTCGAGGAGCAACAGGTCGCCCGCCTCATGGCCGAGCGAATCGTTGATGACCTTGAACCGGTCCAGGTCGATGAACAACAGGGCAAACCGGTGCTCGTGACGCTGCGCCGTATCGATCGCCGCGCGCAAGAGCGCGTTGAACGTCTCGCGATTCGGCAGGTTGGTCAGGCTGTCATGGGACGCCAGATATTCGATGCGCTCGTCGGCCTTGTTCTTCTCGTCGGCACGATCGAAATTCTCCATCGCGAAGGAAACGTTGTCGGCGAGGCGCTGGAGCAGCTCGACGAACTCGCCGGTGAACGCCGCGTGCTCGGTTGACATGTAGATCATGACGCCAACGGTCTGATCGTGTGCGATCAGCGGGAATGCGGCGCCCGACCGTGCTCGGTCGTTGCGAACGATGGCATGGAACGCGGCGACCCGGCTGTCGTTCAGATAGTCGTTGCTGATGCAGGGTTGCCGGGTGCGGAACGCCGTTCCGCTCATGCCACGGCCTTCGGGACGCGCGGCGTCGATGGACAGCCTGACGTTCCGCGTCGTCCCGGAGGAGGGACCGGCGGTAGCCACAATCTCGAGCTGGTCGCTGTCGGCACTGGCAAGTGCGATGGTGGTCGAGGTGAACTTGCCGCCGAGCACCGCCGCTTGGCAGACCAGCTCGTACAATTCGGCACGGGACTTCGCCCGCATGATCGCTTCATTGGTCGCGCTCAGCGCCGCGAACATGAGCGTCAGGCGCTCCTTCTGCTCCTCGGTACGAGCTTTCTCTTCGGCGCGGTCGAAATTGTCCAGCGCGAAGGAGACGTTTTCCGCGAGGCGCTCGAGCAGCTCGACGAGATCGGGCGTGAATGTGTTTTCCTCGGGCGCAAGGAACAGCAGGACACCGATCGGCTCGCGACCCGCGCGCAGCAGCGGGAAGCTCGCCGCCGCGCGGGTGCCGTCCTCGTTCGCCTTGGTGCGCCAATGCTCGGAGCGCGGATCGTTCAGATAGTCGTTCATCACGCATGGTCGCCGGGTCCGCACCGACGTGCCGATCAGGCCGTGGCCTTCGGGATGATCGGCGGAGATGACGCAGGTGCGACCGAGCATTCGCTCGTGCTTGCGCCCCTTGGCAGCGACGACACGGAGAACTTCATGCTTGGGATCCACGAGACCGATGGTGGTCGAGGCGAACATCCCGCCGAGGACGGCGGCCTGGCAGGCCACCTCGAACAGCTCCTCGCGCGTCTTGACGCGCATGATGGCTTCGTTCGTCGCGCACAGCGCCTCGAACATGCCGCTTAGCCTGTCGCGCTGCTTGTCGGCACGCGCCTTCTCCTCCGCGCGGTCGAGATTTGTCAGTGCGAACGACACGTTCCTGGCGAGCCGCTCCAGGAGCTCGACGAGTTCGGGCGTGAACGTGCCCTTCTCCAGCGAGTTGAAGAGGAAGACGCCTTCCGTGCGGCTGTCATTGAGCAGCGGCAGCGCGGCCGATGATTTGATGCCGATGCGGCGGGCGCTCTCGTGCCAGGGCTTGATCCGATCGTCGGCGAGAAGGTCGTTGCTGACGCAAGCCGCTCCGGTCCGGAACGCGGTCCCGGTCAGCCCCCTTCCCTCCGGGACCTGCTCCGAGATCGCGAATTTGAAGGTCCGCACCTCGTCTGCATTCGGGCCGACGCAGGCCACGACGCGCAGCAATTCGGTGTCGCGATCGGCGAGTGCGATCGTGGTCGAGCCGAACTTGGCGCCGTGCACCGAGGCCTCGCACACAAGATCGAACAGCTCGGCGCGCGACCGTGCCCGTATGATCGCCTCATTGGTGGCACTGAGCGCGGCATACATCCGCGCCAGCCGTTCTTCCTCTTCGGCAATCCGCGCCTTCTCCTCGTCGCGGCCGAAATTCTCGAGCGCAAAGGATACGTTCTCCGCCATGCGCAGCAGCAGGCCGACGATCTCCTGGTCCTTCGCCCAGGACCGGCTGATGAAGAACAGCACTACGCCGACGCTGTCGCCGCGCTTGATCAGGGGCGCGGCGACGCAAGCCGCGCTGCCGGTATTGACATTGACCTGCTCCCAGGGCGTTCCTTTGGTGCGGCTGGCGAGATCGTCCTCGACGCCCGGCTTCTGCGTCCGGAACACCTCGCCGGAAATGCCGCGGCCGAACGGATTGTCCGGATCTGTCGAGTAGTGCGCCTGCGTGACGAGATCGAGATTCTCGCCCGTTCCGGCCACCGGCTTCAACCAGTGCGAATTCGACTCGCGAAGCAGGACGATGGTCGCAATCGACTTGGCGCTGTGCACCGAGGCGTCGCATACGAGCTGGTACAGCTCGAGCTCGGTCTTGGCGCGCAGGATGGCTTCATTGGTCGCGCTGATGGCGCTGAACATGCGGTTCAGCCGCCGCATCGCCTTTTCGCCGCGAACGCGTGCCGTTTCGCGCTCGAGATTCTCGAGCGCATAGGAAATGTTGGCGGACATGCGCGTGAACAGCGAGACCATCTGCTCGTCGAGCGATCCGGCCTCGGTGCGGGTGGCGAACAGCACGCCGACGCTCTTGCCGTTACATATCAGCGGCAAGGCCGCGGCCGCACGAACGCCGGCCTTGACGGCACCCTCGCGCCAGGCCAGCGAACGCACGTCGTTCAGAAAATCGTTGCTGATGCACAGTCGCTGCGTGCGGAAAGCCTCGCCACCGACGCCTGATCCTTCCGGCGTTCCTTCCTCGACGGTGATGTTGATCGACCTCAGCCGGGGGACGTCCTCACCGCGGCCGGCCGCAAAGCGCAGCCGCCGGCCACCGGGCTCGAGCAGGAACACCGAGACCGCCAAGAAATCCCCGCTCGAAAACCCGGCGTCGCAGACCTTCTGGTACAGCTCGTCCGGCGATTTCGCATACAGGATGGCTTCGTTGATGGCACTCAACGCTGCAAATGTGCGCGCGAGGGTCGTCTGCAAGGTCTCAACTCCCGGGCATTCCTGCCGTTTTCCCGGGACTTTATCGGCGACGACCGCCTAAGTGGTCGTTATTGCTGCTTGCAAACCCGCAATCAGAGTGAACGAGCTGCGAACGAACGGCGCGAAACTATTCGCAAAACTACGGTGGACGCGGCCTTTCGCGCCAGCAGCGGCATCCGCGCACGGCTCCTTTACCAATTTGCAGCCCTGATTTGGTTTACGGGAGATTGATATCGCGCCTGCGCTTTGAGACGATGGCCCTCAACAGCCAACGCCCGCCAAGGGCGGGCATCGAGGGAACACCATGCCGATCGTCAAGGCCGACCGCCTCACGCGTGTCAGCGCCGCTCTGCTTCGGGCTGCGGGCGCATCCGTCGAGGAGGCCGATGCGGTTGCCGCCGGCTGCGTCGAACGACTGCGCGACGGCATCGCGGTCGAGGACGCGACGTGGGAGAAGCTGCGCGACCTGGCGCGCGACAACAAGCTCGACAGCGAATTCGGTCTCGCCTGACGGTCAACGGAGGGAGGCGGCATGACGCGGCAGATGGTACTGGTCGGCTTCCTTCAGGCGCAGAACTGCACCAATCTGCCGAGCTCGTGGCGGCATCCGGACTCTCGTTCGGATTCGATGTCGGCAGACTACTACCAGGAGATCGCGCGTATTCTCGAAGCCGGCAAGTTCCACATGGCGTTCTTCGACGATCGCCTGGCGATGCCGGACCGTTACGGCAACGATCACGCCCACACCGTCGAACATGGCATCCGCTGCGTGAAGATGGATCCGCTGATCGTGCTGACCACCATGGGCATGGTCACCGACAGGCTCGGATTGGGCGCGACCTGCTCGACCACCTATTACGAGCCGTTCGACGTCGCGCGCCGCTTTGCCACCCTCGACCTGATGTCGGGCGGGCGTGCGGGCTGGAATGTCGTCACCTCGCTCAATGACGGCGAGGCTCTCAACATGGGCAGGGACTCCCATCCCGAGCACGACGCTCGCTACGACCGCGCCGACGAATTCATGGAGGTCGTGCTCGGCCATTGGGATAGCTGGGAAGACGGCGCGCTGATCATGGACAAGGCGAGCGGCCGCTTTGCCGATCCTGCGAAGGTGAAGCGGCTCGATCACAAGGGGCCGTTCTTCAAATCGCGCGGGCCGTTCACCGTGCCACGCTCGGATCAGGGCCATCCCGTGATCATCCAGGCCGGCGCCTCCGGCCGCGGGCAGCGCTTTGCCGGACGATGGGGTGAGGTCATTTTCACCGCCTCGCGAAGCCTCGCGAGCGCCAAGGACGGATACGCAGCCGTGCGCAATGAGGCCGCCAAGGCTGGACGCGATCCTGATGCGATGTTCCTCTGCAATCTGACCACACCGGTCTGCGGGGCGACCAAGGCGGAAGCCGAAGACAAGATGGCGCTGATCAACAAGCTGCCACTCCAGATCGACGCGCTGTCGCTGCTCGCCGAAGCTCTCAACTATGATTTCGCCTCGAAGGGACTCGACGAGCCACTCACGACCGACGAGCTGAAGAGCATGCAGGGGATCCTCGGCATCCGCGACGGCGTACTGAAGCTGTCGGGCAAGAGCAACCCGACCGCGCGCGACTTCGTCACATTCTCCGGCCGCGGCGGCGTCCAAGATGCGATCGTCGGCGGGCCGAAGGAGATCGCCGACAGGTTCGAGGAGATGTTCATCGAGCGCGGCTGCGACGGCTTTGTCATCGCCGCGACCTGCGTCCCGGGCTCGTATGCGGACTTCGTCCGTCACGTCGTGCCGGAGCTGCAGCGACGAAGCCTGTTCCAGAAAGACTATCGCGGCAAGACGCTGAGGGACAATCTCGGGCTGAAGCGTCCGGCCGCTGGCGCGTGGAAGACCCAGCCGCGCGTGGCCGCGGAATGAGAACGAGGAAAGGCAATCGCTTCGTTCGCGAGGAGTCTTGGCAGGATGCCGTAGGGTGGGCAAAGCGAAGCGTGCCCACCATCCTTCCGCGATCTCGACAGAAGAGGTGGGCACGCTTCGCTTTGCCCACCCTACGAGAGCCCGATCAGAACGGCAGCGCCACGCCGGTCTTGATCTCCTTCAGGATCACGTTGCTGCGGACGTAGCGGATGCCGGGAATCCGGAACATGAACTCGTCGAGGAATTTGTTGTAGGCGGCCATGTCCTGCACCGCGACGCGCAGGTGATAGTCGGCATCGCCCGTCGTCGCAAAGCACTCCAGAACCTCGCGGCGCTTCGTCACCCGCGCGACGAACTCATCGACGAATTTTGCATCGTGCCGCTCCAGCGAGACATGGAGGACCGCGGACATTGCAAATCCTGCCCGCTCGCGCGCGACCAGCGCCGCATAGCCCTGGATGATTCCGGCCTCCTCCAGCGCGCGCACCCGGCGCCAGCATGCCGAGGTCGACATGCCGATCTCATCGGCAAGCTGCTGGTTGGTGGCGCGGCCATCCTTCTGGAGATAAGCGAGAATCCGCGAGTCCTGTTCTTCGATCATGGGAGCCTCTTAATACGGGTAACTCTACCATAAGTGAGTATGTAACGCAAAAATTTACCAATTATCGCCCTCCATTCGGGATGAATAGGTAAGATCTACCAGCCATCGGGGACTAACCTTCGGCTATCCGGCAGGGGCGCCGCGCGAGGTCCGCCATGGACGCCATTTCATCACTCGATGCTTACGAGCTTTCCGACCGCTACGACCGCGAGGACGGCCGCGTCTTCCTCACGGGCACGCAAGCGATCGTCCGCATCGCGCTCGATCAGGCCCGGCGCGATCGCGCAGCGGGGCTGAACACCGCCGGCTTCATCTCCGGCTATCGCGGCTCGCCGCTCGGCGGCGTCGACCTCGAGCTATGGCGTATCAAGGATCGCCTGAAGAGAGATCGCATCGAGTTCCTGCCCGCAGTGAACGAGGATCTCGCCGCGACCGCGGTGCTCGGCTCGCAGCAGGTCGAGACGCAAGCCGAGCGCGAGGTGCAGGGCGTGTTCGGGCTCTGGTACGGCAAAGGCCCCGGCGTCGACCGTTCCGGCGATGCGCTCAAGCACGGCAACGCCTACGGCTCCTCGCCGCACGGCGGCGTGCTGGTGGTCGCCGGCGACGACCACGGTTGCGTCTCCTCCT
>NZ_JBANAZ010000190.1:0-1427 GCF_059803455.1 Bradyrhizobium sp. UFLA05-108
GCCGGTGATGCTGGAAGACTTCGCCGAAGGCTTTAACCGTCTGGGGATTTTCTGCGCGCTGATCGCCGGGCTGGGGCGTGCGGCGCTGTCGCTGAATCGTCCGTCGTGGCGTTTGGCTTCGCTGGACAATGAAGTGGCCGCCGGGCTGCGTTACTTCTCGCCGCTGCTGGCCGGTCTGGCGCTGGCGTTCGGCACCGTTGAGCTGATCAACAACGTCGTCAGCGCCTCATTGGCCACCACCATCTTCGGCAACGGCCTGGTAGCGGGATTGATCGGCATGGTGCTGCTGGCGGCGCCGCTGCGCGGCCAGCGCATTCGTCGCCGTCTGGAGCAGCAGGGCGCGCACCTGGAAAAACGCACACTGGTCGGCGGGCTGGTGCACATCGTCACCCTGGTGTGTTCGGTGGTGATCCTGCTTTCCTTGCTTGTGGGTTACATCGCCTTCGCCCGCTTCCTGACCTACCAGCTGATCTGGGTGGTGCTGGTGCTGATGGCGTTCTACTTCATGGTGTTGTTCGCCACTGACCTGTGCGCCGCGCTGTTTTCGCCGCAGACCGTCAGCGGCAAGATGCTGAAGAAAACGCTCAGCTTCAAGGATCGCCATCTCGAACAGGTGGCGATCATCACCACCGCGCTGGCCAAATGTTCGCTGTTGCTGTTGATGATCGTCGCGTTGTTCAACGGCTCGTTCGGCAGCACCACGCCGGGGTCGTTGATGGAGAAAATCGTCTCGATCCTGACCGGCGAAGGCTTGCAGCGTTTCAACATCGTGCCCGGCAACCTGCTCAACGCCGTGATCTGTCTGGCGATCGGTATCTACATTCTGCGCGCGGTGCGGCGCTGGCTGGGCTCTGAGCTGCTGCCGAAAACCATTTCGGACGTCGGCATCCGGGCCTCGCTGGTGACGCTGTTCAGCAATATCGGTTATGTGCTGGTGATTCTGATCACCCTGGCGGCGCTCGGCATCCAGTGGAGCAACCTGGCGTGGATCGTCAGCGCCTTGTCGGTCGGTATCGGTTTCGGTTTACAGGAGATCGTGAAGAACTTTATTTCCGGCCTGATCCTGCTAACCGAGCGCCCGGTGAAGGTCGGGGATATGATCGGCATCGGCGGCGTGGAAGGCGACGTGCGGCGCATCAACGTGCGCGCCACCGAAATCCAGCTCAGCGACCGCTCCACCATGATCGTACCGAACTCGCAGCTGATCTCGCAGAACGTGCGCAACGCCACCATGGGCAACGCGCAAGGGGTAGTGACCATCGCGCTGACGTTCCCGACCTCGATCGATCCGGAGCAGGTGCGCAATATCTTGCTCAGCGCCTATAACGAGTACGAAACCATTCTGGAGACGCCGGCACCTTATGTGCGCTTTAGCCAGCTGGGGCCGGACGGTATTATCCTGAGCGTGACTGGCTACGTGCCGAGCC
>NZ_JBANAZ010000191.1:0-1296 GCF_059803455.1 Bradyrhizobium sp. UFLA05-108
GCATATGGTAAACCTGCGCCGGCGTAGACGGGACGCACACCTGCATGTTCTGCTCTGCGCACAGCTGCAGATAGCGTTCCAGACGCGCGGAAGAGTGCTCAGGGCCCTGGCCTTCATAGCCGTGCGGCAGCAGCATCACCAGGCCGCACATACGGCCCCATTTTTGCTCGCCGGAGCTGATGAACTGGTCGATAACGACCTGTGCGCCGTTGGCGAAGTCGCCGAACTGCGCTTCCCAGATGGTCAGCGTGCGCGGTTCCGCCGTGGCGTAGCCGTATTCGAACGCCAGCACCGCCTCTTCAGACAGCACGGAGTCCCAGACTTTGAATTCGCCCTGGCCGCTATGGATGTTCGCCAGCGGAACGTAGACAGAACCGTTTTTCTGGTTGTGCACCACCGCGTGACGGTGGAAGAAGGTGCCGCGGCCGGCGTCTTCACCGGAGATGCGGATCGGGATGCCTTCATCCGCCATGGTCGCGTAAGCCAGCGTTTCGGCAGCGCCCCAGTCGAACGGCTTGTTGCCCGCCGCCATCTCGGCGCGGTCAGCGTAGATTTTCGCCACGCGCGACTGCATTTCAATCGCTTCCGGCACGGTGCTGATGCGACGTGCCAGCTCTTGCAGGCGCTTCATCTCAACCTTGCTCGGGTACTCTTCGTCCCACTCGTGGTTCAGATACGGTGACCAGGTGAAGGAGTGCAGGTTCATCGGACGCCACTCTTCAACCACGCAATCGCCGCGGTCGAGCGCGTCGCGGTACAGGTTGACCATTTCCGTGGCATCTTCCAGACTGGCCACTTTCTGCTCGGTCAGCACGTCAGCGTAGATTTTGCGCGGCGTAGGGTGTTTCTTGATCTTCTGATACATCACCGGCTGGGTAGCGCTCGGCTCGTCGGCCTCGTTGTGCCCATGGCGACGGTAGCAGACCAGATCGATCATCACGTCACGCTTAAAGGTGTTACGGAAATCCAACGCCAGGCGGGTGACGAAGGCCACGGCCTCCGGATCGTCCGCGTTAACGTGGAAGATCGGCGACTGAACCATTTTGGCGATGTCGGTGCAGTATTCGGTAGAGCGCGCATCCAGCGGGTTGGAGGTGGTGAAGCCAACCTGGTTGTTGATGACGATACGCACGGTGCCGCCCACTTCGTAACCGCGAGCCTGAGACATGTTCAGGGTTTCCTGAACCACGCCCTGGCCGGTGATGGCGGCGTCGCCGTGGATGGTGATCGGCAGCACCATGTTGCTGCGCGCTTCGTCCAGACGATCGCGACGGGCACGTAAAAACAAAACAAGCG
>NZ_JBANAZ010000192.1:0-1304 GCF_059803455.1 Bradyrhizobium sp. UFLA05-108
ATTGAGATCGGTCAGCGGCTTGAGCAGCACATCCTGCACGCCCAACCTCAACACCTTGGCGATGTCAGCCATCTTGTCGGTGGCCCAGATCACCAGCACCGGGATTTGCAGCCCCTGCAAACGCAGGTGCTCAACGAATTCGATCCCCCCCATTTCCGGCATCGCGAGATCGCACAGGATCAGATCCGGCTTGAAGTCATCGACGGCACCCAGCGCCTGTATACCGTTGGTCGCCTCGCCGGTTTCAGCACCCAGTGAGGCCAAATAACCGACCAGCACTGAACGAAAAACCTGTTCGTCCTCAACGATCAAGATGCGCTTGTGAGTAAGTGGTAATGCCATCAGCCGAGCCTCGTCCCTTTCCATAGTGTAATAGTGGCTCAAAAAGGTCACTTATGCTCGTCTGAAACAGACTGACCGCGCATTGCCAACCGAGAACCGAGAATTATCTATTTTTTATCAACGGCAACAACCGATCCAGTTGTTTTTCCACCGCCAGCAACCCCGCTGCGATCGCTTCATCGGCGCGGTGGAAATCCAGCGTCGAGATTTGCGGACAAAAAGGTTGAATCAACACATCCGGCGGATCGCTCGCCATCCGATTACGCTTCAAACGATTTTCCAGCATTTGAATCGATGTGCTCATAATCTCCATCGCCGTCGGCGCCGTCGCCGGTTTGCGCTTACGCATTCTGCCGACGCGTTCCCGCAGACGCCCGCGCCAGGTCGCCGCAGGCGCATCGTTCGGGCTTTCTTCCTCGATACGTATCGAGAACAGATCCTGCTGCATCAGATGCGCATCATGCTGCAGATCGACCGCGATGACGATATCGGCGCCCATGGCGCGGCAAAGCGACACCGGCACAGGATTGACCACCGCGCCATCCACCAGCCAATAGCCGTCGGCCCATACCGGCGCCAACAGGCCAGGCATACTGCAGGAGGCGCGTATCGCCTGATGAATATCGCCTTCGGTCAGCCACAGCTCGCGCCCGGTGCTGAGATTGGTGGTCACGGCACCGAACTTCAACGCACAATCGGCGATATCATTGACCTTCAGCAGCTGTCCGACGGCGTTAAACACCCGCTCGCCGCGCAACAGGCCGCCGCGCTGCCAGGAAAAATCCATCAGGCGAATGACGTCCCAATAGCTGAACGATCGCACCCACTGCTCCATCGCCGGCAGACGATGGCTGGCGAACGCCGCGCCCACCAACGCGCCGACAGAACAGCCGGCAACGACATCAACCTCAATCCCCAATTTCTTTATCGCATTGATCACGCCGATGTGCGCCCAGCCTTTG
>NZ_JBANAZ010000193.1:0-1320 GCF_059803455.1 Bradyrhizobium sp. UFLA05-108
TGCACGAGCCTGGTCTCGTCGTCCTCGGACAATTCGCCGCGCGCCTTGCCGGCCGCGACCGCGAGCGAGGCGAGCACCATGAGCTGGCAGGTGAAGGCCTTTGTGGACGCGACGCCGATCTCGGGACCGGCGAGCGTCTGGAGCACCGTCTCGCTCTCGCGCGCAATCGTCGAGGTCGGCACGTTGACGACGGCGAGCGTGTGTACGCCTTCGGCCTTGGCATAGCGGAGCGCGGCGAGCGTATCGGCGGTCTCGCCCGATTGCGAAATGAAGATCGCCAGATCGCCCTTGCGCAAGGGAGACTCGCGATAGCGGAACTCGGAGGCGACGTCGACCTCGACCGGCAGGCGCGCCATGCGCTCGAACCAGTATTTTGCGACGTAGCCGGCGTAGCTCGCCGTGCCGCAGGCCGTGATCGTGACGCGCTGGATATCGCGAAAGTCGAACGGCAGCTTCACCGGCAGCGACACGCGGTCGGACGCCATGTCAACATAGCGGGCCAGCGTATGGCCGACGACCTCGGGCTGCTCGTGGATTTCTTTCGCCATGAAGTGGCGGTAGTTGGCCTTGTCGACTAGCGAGGTCGAGGCCGCATGCTTGATCTTGTCACGCTGGACGGCGCGGCCGTCCTTGTCGAAGATGGCAACGCTGTTGCGGGTCAGCACCACCCAGTCGCCGTCCTCGAGATAGCTGATCGTGTCGGTGAACGGGCCGAGCGCGATCGCGTCCGAGCCCAGGAACATCTCGCCGTCGCCGTAGCCGACCGCGAGCGGCGGACCGTTGCGAGCGCCGATCAGCAGGTCGCCCTCGCCCGCGAAGATGAAGCCGAGCGCGAACGCGCCGCGCAGCCGGCGCAACGCGAGCTTCACCGCCTCGACCGGCTTGTTGCCACGGGTGAGCAGATCGTCGACCAGATGCAGCACGATCTCGGTGTCGGTCTCAGTGCGGAATACCGTGCCCTTCGCTTCGAGCTCCTCGCGTAGCTCGCGGAAATTCTCGATGATGCCGTTATGGACCACCGCGACGCGTTCGGTGGCGTGCGGATGGGCATTGTGCTCGGTCGGCTTGCCGTGGGTGGCCCAGCGGGTGTGACCGATGCCGGTCGTCCCTTTCAGCGGATTGTCACGCAGCCGTGCCTCGAGGTTCTTCAGCTTACCTTCGGCGCGGCGGCGCTCCAGGTGATCGCCTTCGAGCGTGGCAACACCCGCGGAGTCGTAGCCGCGATATTCAAGCCGCTTGAGCGAATCCACCAATTGCTCTGCAACCGGTTCGAGCCCGAGAATGCCGACAATCCCGCACATGCGGATCAATATCCCCCAA
>NZ_JBANAZ010000194.1:0-1314 GCF_059803455.1 Bradyrhizobium sp. UFLA05-108
CGTAGTTGCCCTGGTTATGCTCGACGGTGTTGCTCAGACCGTAGGCCTTGATGTGGTGGTTGATCACCGCTTCGCAGCCCCAACCCGGGGTGCAGCCAGTCAGATCGGCCTTGCCGTCGCCGTTGGTGTCGAACAGCTTGGCGATCTTGGGATCCTTGAGCTGTTCGACGTTGGTGATGTGATACTGCTCGGCGGTTTTCTTGTCGATCAGGTAACCCTGCGCGGCGCCGTTGACGTAGACGCCTTCGCGGTAGAACTTGGCGTCGCCGCCGGCGGCCTTGTACTGATCGGCGTGCAGCGGGTCCCAGTTGACCGCGATAAAGGTCGCATCGCCGGAGGCAATGGAGGTGTAGGCGACGTTGTAATCCACTTCACGCGGTTCCTTCACGTCGTAACCCAATTTCTCCAGCGCCTTGCTGACCAGCAGCGTCTGGAACGTCTCTTCGGAAATGGTGCTTTGCACCGGCTGTACCGCGATCCCCTTGCCGGGTAAGTCTGCCGCGATGGCGCTCTGTGAGCCAATCAGCGTCGTCAGGGCGAGAGCCCAGATGCCCGTGGTGCGCATAGTGTTTCCCCTCTTTCGATGTGGTGGTGTCATAGCCCGCCGGGGCCGCAGCCGCCGGCGGGAAAAGCGTCAGGCCTGTTTGATGAACGGGCGAGTCAGTAGCCCGATGGGGCCGCGGCGATACCAGCGGCCGATGCCCTTGCTGCGGCGATCGCGCCCCAGCGATTGGGTGAGGCGATCGAGAATGATCGCCAGGATCACGATGCCGACCCCGCCGACGGCGGCCAGGCCCATGTCCAACCGGCCGATGCCGCGCAGCACCATCTGCCCCAGACCGCCGACCGCGATCATCGAGGCAATGACGACCATCGACAGCGCCAACATCAGCGTCTGGTTCACGCCGGCCATGATGGTCGGCATCGCCAGCGGCAGCTGCACCTTGAACAGCAGCTGCCGCGGGCTGGCGCCGAAGGATTCGGCGGCCTCGATCAGATCTTCCGGCACCTGCTTGATGCCCAAAATGGTCAGGCGCACGATCGGCGGCAGCGCGAAGATAATGGTGACCACCACGCCCGGCACGTTGCCGATGCCGAACAGCATGACGATCGGCACCAGGTAGACGAAGGCCGGGGTGGTTTGCATCGCGTCGAGCAGCGGCCTTATCACCTTGGCGGCGTGCTTGCTGCGCGCCAGCCAGATGCCGAGCGGCAGGCCGATAAGAATGCAGAAGAACAGCGCGGTCAGCACCAGCGCCAGCGTAACCATCGCCTGCGACCAGGCGCCGATGGCGCCGATGGCGACCAGGGAGA